>CALWXI010000150.1 GCA_944385455.1 uncultured Oscillospiraceae bacterium
AACGGATTCAGGACCTCGGATGGGCGGCTAATCCCCCCGGAGCAGTTCCCGGTAGATTTTTATACCAAGACAAGCATCGAAAATTACATCAACCAGACCGCCGCGGACTTTTACGACCAGCTGGAAGGGGTGCGGGAGACCTTCTACAGCTATGACTGCCAGCCGGAGGAGCCGGAGGAGGAACCCGACCCGGACGGCAAGGAGGACGCCAGCGAGCAGTACCTCCCGGATTTCTCCGCCTCCGATTACGTCTCCAGCGAGACCAAGCCCGTGGAGCCCATCCTGGACCCCTCCGGCTTTGTCTACGAGGCCGTGCCCTCCAACCGGCTGGAGGGGGTGACCGCAGCGATCCATCAGCAGGTTGACGGCGGGGAAGCCGCGTGGGACGCCGCCGATTACGACCAGGCCAACCCGCAGGTGACGGGCGCGGACGGCTCGTATGCCTGGTTCGTGCCGGAGGGCAGCTGGAAGGTTACCTTCACAAAGAAGGGCTACGAATCCGCCGACAGCAGCGGCGTGCCCGCGGCGGATGAGGACGGCTGGCTCCCCGTGCCGCCGCCCCAGTTCCAGGTCAATGTGGGCATGGTGTCCACCGCCGCCCCGGCGGTGAAGCGGGCCGTCGCCTACACCGACCGGATCGAGGTGGTGTTCAGCCAGTACATGGATATCGAAAGCGTGGCGGCGGCGGTCTCCCTCAGCCGGGACGGCCAGCCGGCCGGAATCACGGTGGAACCGCTGGATGCGGAGTATAATTTGGAGAAGACCGCGCGGTACGCCACCCGCTTCTCCGTCATCACGGAGGATGGAAGCTGCACCGGGACGATCGCTGTGTCCACTGACGCGCAGAACTATGCAGGCGCCGCGCTGGAAGCAGGGTATACCGCCGCGCTGGCCGCCCCCGTCCAGCGCCCCACGGACATCACGGGAAGCGGCCAGACCACCGTGGTTTACAAGGAGACCGCGGCCTTCGCGCTGACCCTCCAGCCGGGCATCGCCGGCACGATGCTGGAGGTGGAAAGCCTGACGCCCAGCCTGCTGTCTGCGGCGGAAACAACGGTCACCACAGACGCGTACGGCGCCGCCGTGGTGACGCTCACCGGCCTGCTGCCCGGGTCGGGCCTGATCCGTATCACCGAACCGGAGTCCGGCCTGAGCGAGACCGTCTCCGTCCGGATCGTGATGCCGGAGGAGGAATTGGGCGAGACGGAAACGCCTGCGCCTGTCACTGCTGCGCTGCCGGACGGCACACTGGTCACCACCGGCATGACGCTGGGGCGGGGCGCCCGGGTCACCCTCAGCACCCAGACCGCCAACGCGCAGATCCGCTATACCCTCAACGACACCTGCCCGTGCACGGAAGATGCCCTGACATACACCGGCCCCATCACAATCACCGAAGACACCGTGCTCCGGGCGGCGGCGCTGCTGGACGGCGTGTACAGCGACACCATCCGGCTGGAGCTGACCGTTTCCGGCGGCACGGAAGAACCGGAGCAGCCGGACGATCCCGGCGGCTCCGGCGGAAGCGGCGGCGGCAGCCATGCCGCGGACAACCGCCCGTCCGTATCCACAGACGGCGAGGGCGGAACGGTCACCGCCGGCAACGGCACGGTGACCATCAGGCCGGACGAGGGCTATCAGATCGGCTCGGTCACCGTAAACGGAGAAACGGTGGAGATCCCGGCCGACGGCATCCTGAAGGGCCTGGATGCGGACGATCAGGTCACCGTCCGCTTCGAGCGCATCCCCGAGGAAGCCGGCTTGCCGTTTACCGACGTTGCGCCTGGATCCTGGTACTATGAGGCGGTGCGGTACGTCTATGAAAACGGCATGATGAACGGAACGGGAGGCAAGCTGTTCAGCCCGGACGGCACCACCAGCCGCGCCATGATCGTGACGATCCTGCACCGCATGGAGGGCGCGCCTGCGGCTTCCGCTTCCAGCTTCGCGGACATTGCGGCAGGCGCCTATTATGAAAATGCGGTGAACTGGGCGGCTGAAAACGGCATTGTCAGCGGCGTCAGTAAGACCAGCTTCCTGCCGAATGCCCCGATCACCCGCGAACAGCTGGCGGTGATTCTGTACCGTTACGCCCGGTATAAGGGCTATGACATGACGGGCAGCGCTGATCTGAGCGCCTATACCGATGCGGATCAGATCGGCGCGTATGCAGCTGCCGCAATGCAATGGACAAATGGAAACGGCCTCATTCTGGGCAATACCAGCACGACTCTGAATCCGAAAGGCCATGCCACGCGCGCGGAAGCCGCGACCATTCTCATGCGTTTTTGTCAGAATATCGCAGAGTAACCAAGCAGGGCCTCAGGTATCCTCCTGAGGCCCTGTCCGCACTGTTCCGGTGTGCGGTTTTGACGAATTCCCCCAGCGGATGCTATCATATCTGTGTCAGAGGAGTGATGACGATGGATCGGACGGATTGGCTTATCCAGATTGCGCAAAAAGGCCTGCCCGGCGAATTGCTGCTCGCTTTCGCTATTTTGATCCTGGGCATCTTTTCCATGATCCTGCTGGCAAATCCGCATAACAAGCTGAACATCTGGTGTTTTATCAGCGGCGTCACCTTCAGCATCGGCGCATGGAAGGAATATCTGTACTATACGCTCAGCCCATCCATGGTGATGCAGGAGATCTGGACGATTCCCTTTGCGGAGACCCTGTATTCTGTCCTCAGTGCAGTTTTCTATTACCTGTCCCTTCCGCCGGTACTGATCTTCGCCTTCTATTTCCACCATTGGGACAAGCGGCTGGGAAAATGGTTCCCGAAGATGTGCTTTTCGGCCTACCTTCCCGCCATCGTCCTTGCCATCCTGTTCCCCTGCACACAGACGCTGCATTTTCAGCATTTGCCAGTATTCTGCCTGACCGTTGCGGGGTATAACTGGGGCATGGGCATCCTCTCCACCGCGATCATCCTGCATGCCCTTTGGGAAGAGCAGATGGGCACGCATTTTCATCAGCGCCGGCTGGCGGCGGTCACGATCCTGATCCCCCTGTGGGTGTGGCTGGTCTCCGCGTTCCCCTACCATGCGCTGGGCATCCCCAACCTGAGCAAACTATGGCAGTTCAACCTGTTCGTTGTGGCATTCATCCTGTTTTACTGCTTTTACCACGCATTCCGTGAGGGGATCTGGGGCCTGCGCTTCCGCAGGGAGGTATACGACTGGAGCAGCGGAAGCAAGGTGCTCCAGCGCAACGCCCACTATGTAGGCCATGCGCTGAAAAACGACCTGTCCAAAATCGAGTGGTGTACCCAGCTGCTGGGCGCCCGGGGGGTGCAGGGGCGGGAACTGGAGATCATTTCCCACTCCGTCGCGCATTTGAAGCAGTTCATCAGCCGGACCCAGCTGTACTCGCAGCAGATCGCCCTGATCCCCGGGCCCTGCGCCATCCGCCAGGTGTTTGAGGACGTGATCGCCGCCGCGGTGTTCCCCCAGGGGAGCGGGATCTCCATTCAAATCCGCACCTGCGATGATACGCCGCTGGTCTGCGACCACGCCCATCTGGAGGAAGTGCTGCACAACCTGATCACGAATGCCGCTGACGCCATGCCGGAGGGCGGTGAGATCGCCCTCACCTACCGCTGCCAGCCTGCCCGGGGCAAAGCGGTGATCTCAGTAGCGGATCAAGGACACGGTATCGTCCCTGAGCAGCTCCAGCTGCTGTTTGAGCCCTACTTTACCACGAAGAAAGACCATCAGAATATGGGCCTGGGACTGTACTACTGCTGGAACGTCATGGCTGCGCACAACGGCAGCATCCGTGTGGAAAGCAAGCCAGGCTGCGGCAGCACCTTTTCCCTCTGCTTCCCGGTGCGCCGCAATCACAGGAGAAATGAGGGGACGACATGAAACGGATTCGCATTCTGGCTGTGGACGATGACCCGGATTTTCAATATCTGCTGGAGCAGACGGTCGGCAGTCAGCCAGACATGGAGCTGGTTGCGGTCTGCTCGGACGGTTCCGAGGCCTTCCGGGCCGTACAGCGCCATTGCCCGGATATTGTCCTGATGGATTTAGACCTGCAAAACACCGGAAGGGATGGGGCGGAGACGGCGCGTGCGATCCGGCTGGAAACGGATTCCAAGGTCATTATTCTGACCGCGGATGACGATCCCTCCACAGTGATTGACGCCAGCGTCCGCGCTTTTGCATCGGGATATGTGTTCAAAAGCCAGTTTGCCCTGCTGCTCCCCACCATCCGCGAAACTGCGGAGGGGCCGACGCCCCAGTCCCATCTGATCTGCGCCGCTCTGCTGTCATCCCTTACAAGTGCGGAGCGTGCGGTGTTTTACAATTTGATTGGTAAGGATGTGGCGTTCCATTCCTCGACCAAAACCATTGCCAACCAGCAGACAAGCCTGCTGCGCAAGCTGGGACTGCCCAACAAGCAGACGCTGCGCCATATTTTTTCGGCATATATGGGATAACGACGTCAGGTTCCTCTATCTCGGAAAACTGGAGTGGAGAGAACAGGCTTCTTTGATACCCCCGTTAAAAGCGTAGCCGTACTGGATGCGCCGCCTGATTTCTTTTTGACTGGCGTTCTTTCCGCAGGCTGCAAGGCCGGAGGCTTCTCTTTGCTGAAGAAGATAAGCAGTTTATCGATGAAAGATTGTAGCCGAATCTATGATGTGCTTGATACCCTTATCTGCCACTTCAAGCGTGATCCTCTGTAGAAGATTGTTTAAACTGGTTCCAATGTCAAGGACAGTTTTTTGACAGTAACAGATACAAAATAACCACCGTTACTGGTGAAAAAAGCGTAAGCACAGCATGGCCGCCATATCAATGCCGGCCATGCTGTGCTTATAATAGGGGGGTGTTCTTTTTTTGCAGATTTACTAAGTCTGTTGTAGTAACGGGGTTACTGGGTTCACTCTATCACATTGATAAGTATCACAAAGACGAATAGAGAAAGTACCTTAAAAAAGTTCACGCATTTTGTAAATGTAAGCGAGTTCTGGGGCCTTTGTCTTTCCTTGAGCTATAGCCCGTTTCTTTGCGCTGGCCTCTCTGTACTTTTTGGCCTTCTCCTCTGCCGCGCGGCGGCGGGCGGCTATCAGCGCCTGGATCGGCATAAGTTCTGTCGCCTTGATACCGTAGTAGTTGTCCACGGGGTAGATACCAGTGGTAACATATGTGCCGCTTGAATTTTTCCAAGAGTTCTTTAACGATACAGTCATTGAAGGCACCGCAATCATGATTGCTCCGAGTAAAAGTGAGCTTGCCGAACAAGATTAAGAATGATTACTAGGAGAAGTAAGGCAAGAAAATTATGAGCTACTCCCCAAAGTGGGAGTAGCTCTTTTTGTTAAACAGATGGGAAACTACAAACTTGCCTTGGAATTCGCATTTTCTTTGCAAAGGGTGTGAAGGGATTTTGTAGGTTTGTCAAACAAATGGTGTCGAATAAAAAAGAACCGCAACCCCTTGGAGGATTGCGGTATGTAATGTTGTTCTTTTTTCCCTGACCCCCGGCGGGTGTTCATTGCTCCCTATACGATTTCCTGCCATATTCTCCC
>CALWXI010000151.1 GCA_944385455.1 uncultured Oscillospiraceae bacterium
CCGGAACATTCCAAACCGCTGATGCTGGAAGCCGTTCTATTTTGCCCGATCCTGACCTGGGTGAGCAAGCAGTTGTTGGCCGATGGTGTGCAGCGGTTTTTCGTTGTCTGCGGTCCCCGGTTCGCCGGGGAGGCTCGGGCCTGCTTCCCGGACGGCGCGGACGTCACCGTCTCCGAGCGGCAGGACGACCTCATGGCGTTTTTGAACACGCCGGACCCGGTGCTGGTGCTGTGCCGGGCGGCCCTGCCCATGGCCGAGGCCGGTCCGGGCTTTGCCTATGCCGCGCCGGGCTATGAGCTCCAGGAGAGCTGGAAGGAACGGATGAGCAACAATGTCTCCGGAGCGGAGCTGGTGCCCGGCTGGCTGCCGGTGTACGGCCCGGACACCATCGCCGAGCTGGAGCTGCTGCTCCGGGACCGGATCGTCCGCCGCCACATCCAAAACGGCGTGCGGGTACTGGATCCCGCCGCTGTGTATATCGACCCCCGGGCCGAGATCGGCGCGGGCACCGTGGTGCTGCCCGGCACCATCATCCGGGGCGCGACACGCATCGGAGAGCGCTGCACCATCGGTCCCAACGCCGTGGTGAACGCCTGCACCCTGGGCGAGGGCGTGGAGGTCAACGCCTCCCAGATCAATGAGAGCACCTTCGGCGACGGCTGCGACGTGGGGCCCTATGCCCATGTCCGCCCCAACTGCACCGTGGGGGAGAAGTGCCACATCGGCGCCTTCGTCCAGCTGAAAAACTGCACGCTGGGGCCGGGCACCAAGATGAGCCACCTGACCTATGTGGGCGACGCCGACGTGGGCGGCGGGGTCAACTTCGGCTGCGGCACCATCACCACCAATTACGACGGCTTCAAAAAGCACCGCTGCACCATCGGCGACAACGCCTTCATCGGCTGCAACACGAACCTCATCGCCCCCGTCACCGTGGGGGAGGGGTCCTATATCGCCGCCGGCAGCACCATCACCGACACGGTGCCTCCCGACGCGCTGGCTGTGGCCCGCGCCCGGCAGAAGAATCTGGAGGGCTGGGCCGCCCGCCGCAGAAGGATGCACGGCAGGGACTGAGCCCCGGGGCTCCCCGGATTTGAGAGAATACATTTTACCACGTAGAGTCATGAATCAAATCATATAGAATACAGAAAGAAGGCGTTTGGAAATGATTTCTCACGGCAAGGATATCAAAGTGTTTTCCGGCAATGCCAATCCCAAGCTGGCGGAGGAGATCTGCAAGCTCATGGGGACCAAGCTGGGTGAGTCGGAGGTGGGCACCTTCTCTGACGGCGAGGTGTATGTTTCTTTGTATGAGACGGTCCGCGGCAGCGATGTGTTCGTGGTGCAGCCCACCTGCGCGCCGGTGAACAACAACCTCATGGAGCTGCTCATCATGATCGACGCGCTCAAGCGCGCCTCCGCCGGCCGCATCACCGCCGTGGTGCCCTACTTCGGATATGCCCGGCAGGACCGCAAGGCCAAGGCCCGCGATCCCATCACCGCCAAGCTGGTGGCCAACATGCTCACCTCCGCCGGAGCGGACCGGGTGCTGACCATGGACCTCCATGCCGCGCAGATCCAGGGCTTTTTTGATATCCCCGTGGACAACCTGGCCGGCAACCCCATCTTTGTGGATTATTACGCCAAGAAGTTCGGCGCCGAGTGCGAGAACATGATGGTGGTCTCTCCCGACGTGGGTTCCGTGGCCCGCGCCCGCGCCTTCGCCCAGAAGCTGCACATGAACCTGGCCATCGTGGACAAGCGCCGCCAGAAGGCCAACAGCTGCGAGGTCATGAACGTCATCGGCGATGTCCGGGGCAAGGACTGCATCCTCTTCGACGACATGGTGGACACCGGCGGATCTCTGTGCAACGCCGCCAAGGCCCTCATTGAGGTGGGCGGCGCCAACAGCGTCCACGCCTGCGCCTCTCACGGCGTCCTCTCCGGTCCCGCCATCGACCGGGTCAACGCCAGCGTCATCCAGGAGCTGACGCTGCTCAACACGGTGCCGGAGATCGACCCGGCCAAGAGCAGCAAGATCAAGTACCTCTCCGTTGGCCCCATGTTCTGCGAGGCCATCGAGCGCATCTATCAGGAGATCTCCATTTCCAAGCTGTTCCGCTGAGGCGGGGAGCATTCAAAACCATCACGCAAGGCGGGAAAGTGTGCTTTCCCGCCTTGCTGGCGTGTCACTCATATTTTGCAAAGGAGCGCTGTATGCTGTTTGGTAGCAAATCCTCCGCCGTGGACTGGCTGGTGGTGGGCCTGGGGAACCCCGGTCAGAAGTACGAACGCACCCGTCACAACATGGGTTTTCTCACCGTGGACCTGCTGGCCGAGCGGGAGGGCGTGAAGCTCAGCAGGGTGAAGTTCAAATCCGCCTGCAATATCCTCTCCTTCGCCGGAGCCAGATGTCTGGTGATGAAGCCCCAGACCTATATGAACCTCTCCGGGGAGGCGGTGCGGGAGGCGGTGCAGTTTTACAAGCTGCCCCCGGAGCGGGTGCTGGTGATCTACGACGACGTGTCGCTGCCCGTGGGCAAGCTCCGGGTCCGGCCCACCGGCTCCGCCGGCGGCCACAACGGCATCAAGAACATCATCGCCCACCTGGGCACCCAGGACTTTCCCCGCATCAAGATCGGCACCGGCGCTCCGGCGGGCGGCGGCGCGGACATGATCGACTGGGTCATCGGCGTGCCCTCCCAGGCGGAGCGCAAGGTGCTGCTGGAGACCTTCGGCCGGGCCGTCGACGCCGCGGAATGCATCATCCGCCACGGCTGCCAGAAGGCCATGAACGATTTCAACTGACGCGGTCCCGCCCCCGGGGAGACTTTGGAGGCAGGACGCCGTCCCGGATGCAATTTCCGGTTTTTGACAAGGAACAGAGCGCATGGAACAGTTTTTGACAACATTGCAGACCATCCCTGAGGTGGCGGAGCTGAGCCGCCGGGTGGAGGCAGGGGGCTGCCCCGCGGCGGTCAGCGGCCTTCAGCCGTTGCAGCGGGCCTGCGTGGGCTCTGCGTTGGCCGCGGCGGCGGGCCGGCCCGCGGTGTTTCTCTGCGGAGACGAGCGCGAGGTCCGGCAGCTGGCCGGGGATCTGGAGACCCTCACCGGGCAGGCCGTGGTGACCCTGGCCGCCCGGGAGTGGCAGTTCCGGCCCGGGGCGGTGTCCTCCCGGGAGTGGGAGCGGCGGCGCCTGGCGGCGCTGTACGCCATGGCCCGGGGAGAGGCCCGGGTGGTGGTGGCCGCGGCGGACGCCCTGATGGCCCGGACCATGCCGCCGCAGCTTTTGGCGGAGCTGTCCTTCACCCTGACCTGCGGCGGACGGGCGGATCCCAAGACGGTAGCGGAAAAGCTCCTGGCCGCCGGATATACCCGCTGCGATCAGGTGGAGGGCGTGGGGCAGTTCGCCCTGCGGGGCGGCATCCTGGATGTCTACTCGCCTCTGATGGAACAGCCGGTGCGCTGTGAGTTTTTCGACGATGAGATCGACTCCATGGGCGCTTTCGACCCCGGCACCCAGCGCCGGACCGCCAACGCGGACACGGCGCTGGTGCTGCCGGCGGCGGAGGTGCTGCCCCACTGCGCGCCGGGAGGGCTTTCCGGTCTGGCGGAGGCCCTCTCCGCCCTGGCCCGGAAGGCGGAAAAGAAGAAGCCGGACACCGCCGCCCATCTCCGGGAGGACGCCGAGCGCCTCTCCGCGGGAGCGGTGCCGGGAGGCATGGACCGCTACCTCACGGCGGTGTATCCGGAGGCCGCCTCCGGAGTCTCCTATCTGCCCGCGGAGGCTGTGGTGTTTCTGTGCGAGAGCGGCCGGGTGGACGAGCGGGTCCGGGGCGCGGCGCTGCAGCTGCGCCAGGACACGGAGACGCTGCTGGAGGCGGGACTCATGGCAGGAGAGCATGCCCATGTGAGCCTTGCCCCGGAGGAGCTGTACGCCGCTCTGGAGGACTTCCCGGTGATCCTGGCCGACTCCCTGCCCACCTCCCGCCATCCCCTGCGGCCCAAGGCCCTCATGTCCATGACCGCCCGGCAGCTCAGCGCCTACGGCGGCAGTTTGGAGGCGGCGGTGGCGGATCTGGAGCAGTACCGCGCCGGCGGCAGCGGCGTGCTGGTGCTCTGCGGCAGCGAGAGCCGGGCGGGCAACCTTCAGCGGATGCTGGAGGGGCGGGGCGTCCGGGCGGCGGTGGATCCCGGCTGCGGGGTCCTGCCCGGGCCGGGGGAGGTGCGCATCGGCGTGGGGGCCCTCTCCGCCGGGTGCGAGTGGCCCCAGCTGAAGCTGGCGGTGCTCACCGAAGGCCAGCTCACCGCCGCGCCCCAAAAGCGCCTGAAGCTGAAAAAGGAGTCCAACCGCCAGAAGATCCAGTCCTACACGGACCTCACGCCCGGGGATCTGGTGGTCCATGCCCACCACGGCGTGGGCCGCTTTGCCGGCATCCAGCGGATGCTGGTGGACGGCGTGGAAAAGGACTACATCAAGATCGACTACGCCGGGGGAGACTGCCTGTATGTTCCCGCCACGTCGCTGGACCTGGTGTCCAAGTATATCGGCGGCGGGGAGGACCAGGAGCGGCAGAAGCTCAACAAGCTGGGCGGCACCGAGTGGGCCCGGCAGAAGACCAGGGCGAAAAAGGTCGCCAAGGATCTGGCCAAGGGACTCATCGCCCTGTACGCCCAGCGGCAGAAGCAGCCGGGCTTCGCCTTCTCCCCGGATTCCCCCTGGCAGGTGGAGTTCGAGGAGGCCTTCCCCTACGCGGAGACCGACGACCAGCTCCGGGCCGTGGAGGAGATCAAAAGGGACATGGAAAAGCCCCGGCCCATGGACCGGCTGCTGTGCGGCGACGTGGGCTACGGCAAGACGGAGGTGGCGCTGCGGGCGGTGATGAA
>CALWXI010000152.1 GCA_944385455.1 uncultured Oscillospiraceae bacterium
GGTGTGGCACGGCCCTTCCTGGTGCGGCACCTGCTGGAGGTGCGCAACGCCATCGAGCACCAGGACGCCCGGGCGCCGGATGAGCGGCGGTGCCGGGAGCTTTTGGACGTGGTGTGGTATTATCTCAAGTCCACGGATACTCTGGTGCGGGAGGTGGGGACGGAGTTCCTCTTTCAGGGGAAGGAGCCCTGGTTCGTGGAGTGCGAGCTGGACTACAGCCTCCATCAGGAGGCGCGGCTCTGGGGGCGCGTGACGGGGGCGGAGGTTTCCGGCGATCCCAAGCCGGGATTCCTGGTGCTCAGCGGGACCTGGAGGATCATGGAGGAGAAGCGCTGGTTTTCCGGCAGTCTGGCCGCCGTGTCTCCGGCCTATCCCCAGCTGATCCGGCGGTGCCTCCAGGCGTGCTGAGCGGTGAAGGTTCGGGAAAGGGCGCGGTATGGACGCGGCGCAGGCGGCCCTGGCGCCGGAGGAACGGATAGTTCTTGCGCGCGGCGGTCCGATGTGGCATAATGGTTCCAATGCTTATCACACGCTCATAACCGGATGAGTGAGGACGGGAGAACGCTATGATTCCAAAACGAATTGCTCTGCTGACGGATTCCTGCGCAGACCTGCCCGCGGACCTGGCGGCGGAGTACCGCATCCGCGTGGTGCCGCTGCGGATCCTCTGCGCCGACGGAGAGTATCTGGACGGGGAGACCATCCGGGGTTCGGAGGTCTGCGCCCGGCTGCGGGCGGGAGAGCTGCCCCAGACCTCCCTGCCTGCCGCGGACGACTATATCCGGGCGCTGCGGGGCATCGTGGCCGCGGGGTATGACGGCGTTGTCGCCGTGACCCTCTCCGGCGGCCTTTCCGGCACGTACAACCTGATGCGTTTGATCGCGGAGGAGTGCGGCGGCCGGCTGCCGGTGGCGGTGTTCGACTCCCGCAGCGGCTCTCTGGGGCAGGGGCTCACCGTGCTGCAGCTGGCGGAGGATCTCCGCGCCGGCATGGGCTGGGAGGAGCTGACAGAGCGCAGGGCACCGCAGCTCATCGCCGGGACCACGCCCTTTTTCTCCGTCGATACCCTAGAGTATCTGCAAAAGGGCGGGCGCATCGGCAGGATCACGGCCACGGCGGGGACGCTGCTGCAGATCAAACCCATTTTGACCTTCGCGCCGGACGGTCAGCTGACCTCCGCCGCCCGGGTGCGGGGGCGGAACCAGGTGGTGGACCGGCTGGTGCGCCTCACCGTGGATGCCTGCGGAGACCACCGGTGCTACAACCTGGCCATTGCCCACGGCGGCGCGCCGGAGGCGCTGGCGGTGCTGCGGGACAAGCTGACGGCGGCACTGCCGGATTACGACCACCTCTGGGAGGGCGAGATCGACGGCACGCTGAGCGGGTACATCGGCGACGGCGTCCTGGGGGCGGCGGTGCAGGTGCTGGATTGAAAAAACGCGGGACGCAGAAGCGTCCCGCGTTTTTTCAGTGTTTCAGGCCCGGTCCAGGTAGGCTTTGCAGCAGGCCCGGGCGGCCTGGGCCGTGGCCGCCTCGTCGATGGTGGTAAGGCGGCCGTCCCGCACCACCACCCGGCCGTGGACCACGGTATGGTCCACCGGGCCCCGGAGGCCCACGGTGGCCAGGACGTCGGCGGGGCTGTACTCCCCGCCCACCAGCTCCAGGCGGCGGCTGTCCACCAGGAAGAAGTCCGCGCAGCGGCCCTCCTCCAGCGCGCCGATGTCCGTCCGGCCCAGCAGCCGGGCGCCGCCCCGGGTGGCTATCTTCAGCACCTGGTAGCCCGAGGGGGCGGCGGCGCTGCTGTGGAGCCGGTGAAGAAGATAGCACACCCGCAGCTCCTCCATCAGAGAGGAGCCGTCGTTGGAGGCGGAGCCGTCCACCGCCAGACCCACCGGCACCCCCAGCGCCAGCATCTCCGGCACCCGGGCCACGCCGGAGGAGAGCTTCATGTTTGAGATGGGGCAGTGCGCCACGCCGGTGCCGGTGCGGGCGAGCTCGCGGAGCTCTTCGGAGTTGAAATGGATGCCGTGGGCGTACCACACGTCCGGGCCCGTCCAGCCCAGGCGGGCCATGTATTCCAGGGGGCGGATGCCATGGCGCTCCAGCATATAGGCCTCCTCGTCCTTCGTCTCGCACAGGTGGGTGTGGAGGCGCACGCCGTACTGCCGGGCCACCACGGCGCTTTGCCGCAGCAGCTCCGCGCTGACGGAGAAGGGGGAGCAGGGGGCCAGCACGATCTGGCGCATGGAGCCCGGGCGGGGGTCATGATAGGCTTCGACGACCCGGGCGGAATCCTTCATGATCTGATCCACCGTCTGGACCACGCTGTCCGGCGGCAGACCGCCGTCCTTGCGGCTTAAGTCCATGCTGCCCCGGGAGGACACCATCCGGATGCCCAGGACCTCCGCGGCCTCCAGCTGGACGCCGATGAGATCGCCGGCCCCCTGGGGGAAGACATAGTGGTGGTCGAAGCAGGTGGTGCAGCCGTGCTTGAGGAGTTCTCCCATGCCCGTCAGGGAGGAAAGGCGCACCACGTCCCGGTCCAGGCCCTTCCAGATCTCATACAGGGCGGTGAGCCAGCCGAACAGCTCCAGGTTCTGCACCTGAGGGAGGTTCCGGGAGAACACCTGGTAGAGATGGTGATGGGTGTTCACCAGGCCGGGATAGCACCAGAAATGCGTCCCGTCCAGCACGGTGCCGGCGGTGTGGGGAAGGTTTGGGCCGATGGCCTGGATGAAGCCGTCCTGGGCAAAGAGATCCACGTTGTGGAGGATCCGGTCTCCGTCGTCGCAGGTGATCAGGGTCTGAATGTTTTTGACCAGCAGAGTGGACATGATGTCACGCTCCTTTCCTAGCTTTAAGGATCAGTATACGGAAAAAGCCCGGGGCCGTCAAGCTGGCGGGCGTCCTGCCGGACCCATATGGAAGAAGGACCGGACCCGAGCCGGGTCCGGTCCTTCCGGGGACGGGGGAAGTTCAGCCCTTGGCGGCGCGGACCTTCTGATACCAGTCCTTGCCGTCCACGAACCGGGAGACGATATAGCTGACCACATAGTCGCCGGCGGAGTTGATCATGGTGGCGGGAGGATCCACCAGATTGCCGATGGTGATGGCGATGGGGTAGGCCACTGCCAGCTGGTCCGGGAAGAACACGGAGCACATAATGAATTCACCGATGTAGCCGCCGCCGGGGACGCCGCTCATGCCCACGGAGGACAGCACCGCCACCAGGATGATGAGGACGAAGTCCGCCAAGGAGTCAAAGGGCTTGCCGAACACGCCAAAGAGGAAAGCGATCTTCAAAACACAGGAGAAGCAGGAGCCGTCCATGTGCATGGTGGCGCCCAGAGGCAGCACGATCTCGCTGACATCCTTGGAGATGCCGGTGTTCTCCGCTTCCTCCAGGTTGGTGGGGATGGTGGCCACGGAGGAGCAGGTGCCCAGCGACGTGATGGCGGGCCGGGCAATGTGGCGGAACATCTCGCCTACGGCGCCCTTGCCGCCGCCGAACCAGGCAAAGAGGGGGAAGGCGGTGAAGATGTAGATGAAGCACAGGGGATAGTACACCGCCAGGGCCCGGGCGTAGTCCGTGGTGATCTGGGGACCGTAGGTGGCCACCAGGTCGGCGAAGAAGCCGAAGAAGGCGATGG
>CALWXI010000153.1 GCA_944385455.1 uncultured Oscillospiraceae bacterium
GATTCCCACCCTGCTGATCCTGCTGCTGGTTCCAATTTTGATTGGCGTCTATGTCTACCGGGATGCCCGGCGGCGGCGGATGAATGCCGTGGTGTGGACGCTGGCGGCCGTGCTGGCGCCCACCTTCATCGGCTTTATCATCTATCTGCTGGTGCGCAGCGGCTACGCGGACCTGGTGTGCCCCCGGTGCGGCACGGCGGTGACGGCGGAATACGTGGTGTGCCCGCAGTGCGGTGCGACGCTTCGGGCTGCCTGCCCCAGCTGCCGCACCCCGGTGGAGCCGGACTGGAAGGTCTGCCCCCGGTGTGCCGCCCCGCTGCCGGAGGAGGCGCGTCAGGCCGCCGCGCCGGGCCGCCGAAAGGACAAGGCCCTTTGGAAGCTGCGCATTGCCATCATACTGATCCCCCTGCTGCTCTTTGGCCTGGCGGTGCTGGACTTGACGACGCTTTCCGGCAGCGGGTCCATGTCCTTCCGGCCCGTGACCCGGGAGGAGGCGGAAACGCTTGTCACCCCGGATCAGCTGGAGCAGATCCAATACGCCGTGCGGAGCGCTGAGCTGGAGGAGAATACCGCCTGTGCCCTTCGGTATACCCGCGAAGCGGAGGGCGGCAACACCTACTTCTTCCTGCTCTACGTCCCCGGCGGGTCGGATTCTCCCCATACCAGCTTCGGCCAGCGCAGCACGCTCTTCGGCACCACCATTGAGATTGAACTCTACCGGACCTCGCGCAGCGGCGACTTCTATGCCATTTCCTCCTCGGCGGAGCATCCGCCCCGGCTCCGGCTGACGGTCGGCGACCGGAAGTACGACTGCCAGGTCTGGGACGTGGATTTCAACCCCACGCCCTACGTCATCGAGCCGCCCATCCGGGACATTGACCAAATGGGGAATTCGTGATATGCTGGATAAAATCCAGACCGCGAAGGAGTGAAGGCCCCATGACATTTCAGGAGATGTTCGCGCAGGTGCAAGCGCACCTGGCTGGCGCCGACGTCAGCAACATCCAAGATCACCTGGCCTACCAGTTTCACATCATCGGCGATGCGGAGGGCGTGTTCTACGCCGAGGTGAAGGACGGGCAGCTGCGCGTGGAACCATATTCTTATGATGATCGGGATGTGGAGTTCACCTGTACCGCCGACACCTTGTTCAAGCTGGCGGCCCGCAAGCTGGACCCACTGCTGGCTGTCACCTTGGGAAAGCTCAAGGTGGAGGGGGACGTCCCCAAGGCGCTGAAGCTCCGGGAGATCTTGGCTTCCCGCTGAGGAGATGGAAAACCGGCCCGGTTCCCCAGAGGGATAGGGCCGGTGAGGCTTCAAGCGTTGGCCGTTCATCGCCGTACGGCAGCAATCCCCGCTCTGCCAACGTCAGAGCGGGGATAACTGTCCTGGGAAGATGACCGCAGCGGCCCTGTGAATTTCCCTTTCAGCCAAGGGAGCGGAGATGAAAGGAGAGCCCCATGTTTTATTTGATCCGACACGGAAAAACGGACTACACCCAGCGAAACACCAAGATTTATCAGGGGTTTGGCGCCAACCTGGCCAAACTCTCTGAGTTGGGAGAGCGCCAGATTCTCCAATCTGCCCGAGACCCGCGGCTGCTGGGGGCGGACTTGATTTTGAGTTCGCCCTATACCAGGGCCTTGCAGACCGCGGCCATTCTCTCCCGTGCGCTGGACGCACCGATCACGGTGGAGACGGATCTGCACGAGTGGCTGGCAAATCGCCACTACTGCTACGAGCCGGACGAGACGGCGGAAGCGGCGTATCGTGCCTACGTGGCCAATGACGGACGCTATCCGCCCGGAGAGGCGCCGCTGTGGGAGAGCGCGGAAATGGTGCGCCGCCGTGCCTTAGGCGTGTTGGAGCGCTATGCCTGTTACCCCTGTGTGGTCGTGGCATGCCACGGAATGATGATTCAGGCCGTCACCGGCGGGGCGCGGCCGGCGTGCGGAGAGATCGTGGAATTCGCGCTGTGAACGCGGTACCTTAGATGGGAGGCGTGCAGCGCGTCGAAAAAGCATTTTCGCCCTGCTGCTCCGTCGCGGCGGATTGCAGCATCGCTTTTCGACAGTCTGCCTGGGGCCTCCGATGCTATGCGGCGGAGGCCCCGGGGCCGATCTCCATAAAAGAAAGCGCTTGCAGCGCCGGTGGGTTCACTCTGCGAAGATGTGGATGATGACGCCGTCGGGGCCGTGGGGCTCCAATGTGCCCCGGAGGGCGGCAGTCTCCAGCCACTGGAGGGCCGGGCTGTCGGTAAAGATCGCCGGCGTGGTGGTCATGGGCTGGGTGGGATCGTCTGTGGCGCCGTTGTTCTCGATGAACACGCGGCAGACGTTGCCGTCGGCGTCGGTGCCCTCGAGCATATACCGGGCCGAAAGGGTCAGGCGGCCGTTCACCATCCGCTGGGTGTCCACGCCGCCGGGCAGGATTACGCCGTGGAAATTGGGGCAGTCCACCGTGCCGGTGAAGGCCACCATGCCGGCCTCACCGGCGGCGCCCTTCACCCGGGTCTCCCCGGTGATAACGACTTGTATGGTCAGAACTTCTTGCTGCATGAGATTACCTCCTAGCCTTCCGCGCCCAGGCCGTGGAGGACGAGCCACTCCAGGCACAGCTGGCCCCAGTGGTGGATGTGGGGGATGTCGGCCTCCAGATCGTTTTCGCCGTCGGCCATGGCCAGGCCGTGGACGCCGCCTTCAAAGATGTGCAGCTCGTAGGGCACCCCGGCGTCCTGGAGGGCTTTGGCCAGGCACAGGCCGTGGCGCCCGTCATCGCTGAGGGTCTGCCAGATGAAGAAGGGCGGCGTGGCGGGCGTAACGTGCTTCTCAGTGGCCAGGTAGAAGCGGTCCG
>CALWXI010000154.1 GCA_944385455.1 uncultured Oscillospiraceae bacterium
GGAGGAGGCTGCGCCCGCAGTGGAGGAGGCCGTTCCCGCGGTGGAGGAGGCTGCGCCCGCAGTGGAGGAGGCCGTTCCCGCGGTGGAGGAGGCCGCGCCCGCAGTGGAGGAAGCCGTTCCCGCGGCGGAGGAGGCTGCGCCCGCAGCAGAGGAAGCCGCCGCAGCGGAGGCAACACCTGTTGCAGAGGAGGCTGCGCCTGTGTATGAGCTGTCCAATCTGCCCCGCAGAAGCATTGCATTCATCGGTTCGGAGTGCCACCCCTTTGTCAAGACAGGCGGCCTGGGCGATGTCATGTATGCCCTGCCCAGGGAGCTGGTGCGGCTGAACTGCGATGTCCGGGTGATCCTGCCCCGTTATGCCTGCATCCCCCAGCAGTATCAGGACAAGATGATCTACCGGGGCGAGTTTTACATGGATCTGGGCCGGACCGGCCGCAACTACTATGTGGGGATCATGGAGTACATCTGCGACGGTGTGGTGTACGACTTCATCGACAACCAGGAGTTCTTCTCCGACGGCAGGCCCTACACCAACCTGGTGGATGACATTCCCAAATACTGCTTTTTCAGCAAGGCCGCGCTGGCCGCACTGAACTACATGGACTGGATCCCCGATGTCATCCACTGTCACGACTGGCAGGCGGGCCTGGTGCCGGTGTACCTGCGCACGCTGTTCCAGAATACGCCGGTGGGACGTGCCCGGTCTGTGCTTACTATCCACAATCTCCGCTTCCAGGGCATCTACAACATCCCCACCATCCAGTACTGGTCCGGGCTGCCCGACGAGGTGTTCAATATGGGTGCGCTTCAGCAGAATTGGGTGGATGCCAATATGCTCAAGGGCGGTCTGGCTTACGCCGACCGCATCACCACGGTCAGCGGCACCTATGCCGGGGAGATCCAGACCGCGGAGTACGGCGAGCATCTGGAGGATCACCTGCGCTATCACAACGGCAAGCTCAGAGGCATCGTCAACGGCATCGACTACGGCATGTGGAATCCGGAAACGGATCCCGCATTGGCGGTGAACTACGGTCTTGGCAGCGTGCTGGACCACAAGATGGAAAACAAGCTGGCCCTCCAGAGGGAACTGGGCCTGGAGGAGAACGCGGACAAGTTCGTCATCGGCCTGATCTCCCGTCTTACCAACCAGAAGGGCCTGGACCTGGTCAGCGCCGTTCTGCCTCAGGTGCTGGACGGCAATACCCAGGTGGTGGTGCTTGGCACAGGCGACAGGGAGTATGAGGACACGTTCCGCTACTATGAGAGCGCCTACCGCGGTACGTTCAGCGCCTGCATCCAGTACGACGAGGCCAGGGCCCACCGCATCTATGCGGGCGCGGACGTGCTGCTGGTGCCGTCCCGCTTCGAGCCCTGCGGTTTGACGCAGCTCAATGCCATGCACTACGGCACGCTGCCCATCGTGCGGGAGACCGGCGGCCTCAAGGACACCGTGGAGCCCTACAACGACTTCAACGGCGAGGGCAACGGCTTTACCTTCGACCGTTATGACGCGGGACTGCTGCTGGATGCCATCAACCGCGCAAAGACCCTCTACTTCTCCAACCGCTATCATTGGGATGAGGTGGTCCAGCGCGACATGGCGAAGGATGTCTCCTGGCAGAACTCGGCCAGACAGTACAAGGATCTGTATCTGGAGCTGACGCCGTGGTGATACGGGAGATTTCCCGGCTGCAAACAGAACAGAAAGCGGGCGGGCGCCGGAGGCGCCCGCCCGCTTTTTCAGAACTGCCGCATTCTTGAAGGTACCAGGACGGATTTCCATGAGAAAGCCTGTATTGTAAAAGGACGGTACAGGCTTTCTCATTGGAGGAGAACGGCAGCGGCGATTTTACAGACCGACCTGCACATCCGGCTTGAATTCAATAATGGTATTTTTTCCGTTTTCCCAATAAGAAGAGCACTGTCACAGCCACGGCCATGATCTCCGCTGCCACAATGGAGAGCCAGATCCCGTCCAGTTCCCAAACAGCGGGGAAGATCAGCACGGCCAGCACTTGGAAGACCAGGGTTCGCAGGAAGGAGATCAGCGCAGACACCAGGCCGTCGTTCAGAGCGGTAAAAAAAGAAGAGCCGAAAATGGCAAAGCCGGAGAACAGGAAGGAGAAGGAGTAGATCAGAAAAGCCCGCAATGTGATCTCCAGCAGATGACGGTCATAGCCCACAAACAGAATGGACAGCGGTCTGGCAAGGAGCTCCGCGCTTGCGAACATCGTCAGCGCAAAGATCAGCAGAAGGGTCAGGCTTTTTCTGAGCAGGCCTTTCAGCTCGTCATGATTCTGTGCTCCATCATGATAGCTGATCACCGGCGCCGTCCCTACCGCATATCCCAGGAAAACCGCCTGGAACACCAGATTCAAATACATGAGCACACCGTATGCGGCAATGCCGTCTTCGCCGGCATACCGCAGCAGCTGAACATTGTAAAGCATTCCGACGATAGACATGGAGATATTGGACATCAGTTCCGATGATCCGTTGGTGCAGGCCTTCAACAGAGCCTTCCCGTCAAACCTGGTTTTCGTAAAACGAAGCAGACTGGTGTTCGGGCGGGAGAAATAGATCAATGGGAGAAGACCGCCGATACATTGGCTCAGCGCGGTGGCAGCGGCAGCGCCCTCCAGCCCCCAGGAAAACACGGCCACGAAAAGGGCGTCCAGGACCATGTTGGTAAGACCCGCCGCAACGGTCACAGCCAGTCCCAGCTTCGGCTTTTCCGCCGTGGCGAACAGGCATTGGAATTCATACTGCAAAACATAGGCGGGAAGGGCGATGAGAATAATGACGCCATAGGAAACGCTGTCCTCCAACAGCTGCCCTTCCGCCCCCAGGGCCCGGGCAATGGGGCGGAGGGTCAGCAGCCCGAACGCGGCTAACAGGATGCCGCAGAGGATGGATACGAGCACCAGCATGGAGAAGATCTGGTTTGCCTTTTCCCGGTTGCCCTCCCCCATCGTTTTTGCGATCAGGGCGCCGCCGCCGGTTCCGAACATAAAGCCGACACATCCCAGGATCATCAGATAGGGCATGATGAAATTCAGGGCCGCGAATGGGGTCTTCCCCACAAAATTTGAGACGAAGAACCCGTCCACCACACCGTAAATGGAGGTGAAGACCAGCATTACGATGGAGGGCAGCGTGAAGCGCAGGAGTCTTCGATAGTTGAAGTGATCGGACAGCTGGATCATAGGCAGCCTCCGAACCAATCATTGGCATAGGCGGCCACCGCCGGGATCAGCTCCCGGATGCTCCGCCCCGCGGTGTTGACGGTGAGATGATAGCAGTGGGGATCGCCCCAGCGGCGGTCGGTGAGGATCTCCCTGGTTTGGGCCCGGCCCTTGTCGACATTTCTGATCCTGCGCTCCACCTCCCTGGGTGTCAGATGTTCATCAGCAGCTGCCCGCTCCATGCACCGGGTTACTCTCGCTGCCATGTCCGCGCAGATAAAGAAACGCAGAGGAGCATAGGCCTCCAGCAGCACGTCGGCGTTTCGTCCCACGATGATGCAGTGCTTCCCCAGAGCGGCAATTTCCTCGATGACTCGTTTTTGCTCCACCAGCAGCGCCGTTTGGGCCCGCTGAATGGCGGCCGTACCGGAAAAGGAGCGGCGGAAGGTCAGCGGGACATTCCGCCAGCCGTGATTTTCCAATGCTCTGGCCGCGTAATCCTCCGCCACGCCGATGTTCTTTGCAACTGCGGTGATGATTTCCTTGTCGTAATAGTCCCAATGAAGGGCATCGGAGAGGCGCTTGCCCAGCTCCCGCCCGCCGCTGCCGAATTCCCGACTGATGGTGATGATCCGCATATGCTCCTCCTGTTACAAAGCTTTCCGTTCTTCCTGTAATGCAGCCAGATATTTTTCGGTCAGATGCAGATACTGCTGCGCTTCTTCCGGCGTCCAGCTTTCAAAAATCCGATTCTCCATTTCTATGATCCGGGCGGCAGTCTGCCTTGCAAACGCGTTTCCTTTTTCTGTCAGCAGAATGTCCTTGCCCCTTCCGCCTGCCGGTTCCGAAAAAACCAGCCCCTGTTCCTCCAGCGTACGAATGGCGGAATGGACCGTCTGTTTGCTCAGCCCGTTCTGACGGGACAATTGGCTCAGCGGGCACCGGCTTTCGTAGATGCAAAGGGTATAAAGGATTTTTGAAATACTGTCGCAGAGCCCGAGTTTCAGAGAAATGTCGTGGTAGAGCCCCTCGATCTCCCCCAAAAGATGGTTCAGCCGCTTTATGGTACTGTGCATGCCGACGCCCCTTTCCGGCAGTGAAAAATCGTGCTTGCCGCAGTATAGTACGAAATCGTACCATTGTCAATACCGTTTGTTCAAAGCGCTGGATGCTTTTGCGTGTGGAAAAAGCGGGGCCGGGCGGATTTCATGGGTCCTCTGTACGAGCGGCATGTGACGGATCAAGGGATGCAGGATGTCTTGGACCACATCGGACCCACGGCAGAGGTGGTGAAAGGCATTCGCTCCAGATGCAATTTCAAGGCCGGCGGCGGGGAGCGCGAGATCCGATTGAAGAAAACGGAAGGACCTTCGTGGCTTTCCTTCCGCTGGTGTGCTATAATGCCGGTAATGAGACAGAAGGAGGGATGTGCCGTGGCCATGGAGAACGGCGAGTGGATCATGCGGGGTCTCCGTTGGGACGACCCTTACCGCATCCGCAGCTGGCAGGAACTGATCCGCTGGATCGACGAGATCGGGTTCCTGCCCCTTTTCAAAAATGAGATCGACAGCTTTTCCGTGGAGGAGCACACGTTTGGCCCCTGCTGGTGGTCCGGAGATCCGGAGCAGGATCCCTGGGAATGGCGGCAGCTCATCGCCCGCAGCGGCCAGGCGGCCTACGGCAAGTTCTTCGGCAGAAAGGCCGGATTCATTTCCAGGGAGTGGTTCCCCCGCTTCGCCAACTGGCGGCGGGATGGCTATGACTTCGACAGCCGCTGGGACGAGGAGCTGGCCGGTATCCGCCAGAAGCGCATCATGGATCAGTTTGCCGGCCGGGACGAGCTGTACTCCTTCCAGCTCAAGCGTTTGGCCGGGTTCGGCAGGGAGGGGGAGAAGAACTTTGAGGGTACGGTGACGGATCTCCAGATGAGCAGCTACCTGCTGATCCGGGATTTCCGGCAGCGCCTGAACAAAAAAGGCCGGCCCTACGGATGGCCCATCTCTGTCTACTCCATGCCGGAGGCGCTGTGGGGCTATGCGCACATTGCCTCCGCTTACTGGGAGGAGCCGGCCCGGTCCGGGGAATTGGTCTGTGCACAGGTGCGCCGGCACTTTCCGGCGGCCACGGAGGATACGCTCCGGGCGGTGCTGGGATGGGAGCGGTAAGGGGGAGCGGTGAGGAATTTCAGGAGCGGCTCGAGACCTTCACCGGCCGGACGGCCCGGATCATCCAGCACAAGATCGACTACTGGGAGGGAGTCATGATATGAAACAATGCAGGATCACCGTGATGCGCATGGCACGGTATGAGGACCTGATGGCCCGGTATGAAAACCCCATCGCCCATGCCTGTGATCTGGAAGAGGGACAGGTGTTCATTGCCAACGGCTGGGAAAAGCCGGAGGATTTTTGCCAGAGCGCCTGGGACACCCTCTCGCCCTTTGTGCTGGCCCTGAGCCACGGCGGCGGAAATTTCTACGACGGCTGGATGAAGGATCCCGGGTCTGTCATGCTCTCCTGCAACGATGGGTTTCGGCCGGTGAGCTTCCTGGTGGAAGCGCTGGACGAGGATGCGGACTGAGGAGGATGGATGATGTTTGGACACAAAGCCGCCATGGCCACCGGCGGCGTCAAGGGCGGTATGCCCCGCCTGATGATCTGCCGCAGCGACCTCAGCTGGAAGCTGCGGAGGGGAGGGAAGGAATGAAGACCGCTGTTTGCTATTACTCCCGGCATCACGGCAATACCCGGAAGCTCCTGGAGTCCATGGCGGAGGAGGGGGAGATGGATCTCATCGACGTGACTGCCCGCCGGGCTGTCCGGCTGGAGGAGTATGACTGTATCGGCCTTGCCTCCGGCATCTACTACGGAGCATTTCAAAAGGGCGTCCTGCAGTTTGCCCGGCAGTATCTGCCGGAGGGGAAGGCGGTGTTCTTTGTCTGTACCTACGGCATGTATCGCCCCGGCTACACCCGTTCCGCCGCCGCCGTTGCCGCGGAGAAGAACTGCCGGGTGCTGGGTGAGTTCGGCTGTCGGGGGTTTGACACCTTCGGTCCCTTCCGTCTGGTGGGCGGCATCGCCAAGGGCCGCCCCAATGCGCGGGATCTGGAGAGGGCCCGCTGTTTTTACCGGGACATCCAAGAGCGCCTGGTCTGAATCCGCAGCCTGCGCGCCCGCCGGAGCGTCAGGGATCAGAGGAACCCGTCGCTCTTCCGCGGGACTTCAGAATCTGGCATACTGGGCAAAAGAAACGAAAGGAGGGGGACGGTATGTTTGGACCGAATCCGGACGCAGTCCATCCAAATGAGAACATCCCCAGCGTCTGCTATATCAAAAATATCATCACCCGGCCCAACATTGAGGTGGGGGAGTACACCTATTACGACGATGCCGCCACGGGAGGAGAGGACTTTGAGGCCCGTGTGACGCACCACTATGCGTTCATCGGGGACAGGCTCATCATCGGGAAGTTCTGCGCCATCGGCAAGGGCGTGGAGTTCGTGATGAATGGAGCCAACCACCGCATGGCCTCCGTCACCACCTATCCCTTCAACATCTTCGCCCACGGCTGGGAGAAATGCACCCCCGCGCTGGAGGAACTGCCCTTCAAGGGGGATACCGTGGTGGGCAGCGATGTGTGGATCGGGCAGAACGTCACCGTTCTTCCCGGCGCGCACATCGGCGACGGCGCCATTATCGGGGCGGGCTCCGTGGTGGCGGGCGATATCCCGCCCTACACCATCGCGGCGGGGAATCCCTGCCGCGTGGTCCGCCCCCGCTTTGCCCGGGAGCTGACGGATTACCTGCTGCAGCTCCGGTGGTGGGACTGGGACCCGGAGAAGATCTTCCGCAATCTGGAGGTTCTGTGCAGCGGTGATCTGGAGAGGATCCGGCACATCCAGGCATGAGGAGGGGCCTATGAAGCTTGTCATTCTTTCTGACACCCACGGCCTGCTGCGCCCGGAGGTGGAGGAGCAGTTAAAAAATGCCGATGCCATCCTCCACGGCGGCGACATCAACAAGCCGGAAATCGTGGATGCACTGCGGCGGTATGCGCCGCTTTACGTCGTCCGGGGCAACAACGACAAGGCGTGGGCGGAGGCCATCCCGCGTGACCTCACTGTTACCCTGGAGGGCGTGACCTTTTATATGGTCCACAACAAAAAGGAGGTTCCGGCGGACCTGACCGGTGTGGATGCGGTGGTGTTCGGCCACTCCCACAAGTATGTGCAGGAAGAGAAGGACGGCATCCTCTGGCTCAATCCCGGCTCCTGCGGCCCCCGGCGGTTCCGTCAGGAGATCACCATGATGACGGTGGAGATCACGGATGGAACGCTCCGGGCAGAGAAGATTGTCATTCCCCATGAGGCGGTATGATCATGATGGAGCTGGGATTGACCGTTCCCCTCCAGCGAGTTGTGAAAATAAAACCGCCGGCCTGCGGCATTGAGCCGGACCGGCGGTTCTGCTGGGATCTGCACGTCATCGGCCTGCGGGGGTATCCGTGCCTGCTGGCAGTCCACTGCCACAGCCGCTATACGTTTGTGCGCTGCGATGTGCCGCCCCTCCAATGGGCGGATGTCGCAGGATTGTTCCAAGAGGGTCTTTTTGAGAGCTTCACAGCTGCCGGGTTTTCCCGGGAGCAGGTCGCGGGATACCTGCAGCGGGCCGGGACCATCGGGCTTACCCGCACACACGGCCGCCGGGAGGTGGCCTTCCTCAACCGGGCTTGGGAAGACGTGCTGGCGCTGGACCTGTGCCTGGACCCTTCGCACCAGAAACAGCCCCTGCTGGACCACGCCGTCAACACCCGGCCCTGCCGGTGCGCGGGCTTTCCGGGACTGGGAACGGGACTGGAGCGGATGGAGTCGTCACTTGCTGGGTTATGAAAGCCGGGGCGGGGAACGGATTTCCTGCTTGTTCATGGCTGGGGCCCTACTTCCGCAGGATCTGCTCCAGAGGCCTGCCCCTGGCCAGCTCATCCACCAGCTTGTCCAGATACCGGATCTCCCGCATCAGGGGATCCTGGACCTCCTCTACCCGGACGCCGCACACCTTGCCGGTGATCAGCGTGCGGCGGGGGTTCATGGCGGGGGCATACTGGAAGAAATCCCCGTAGCTGATGGCGGACTGTTCCAGCCGGGCAAGGTCTGATGAGGCATAACCGGTGAGCCATGCGGTGACCTGGTCCACCTCTTCCCGGGTGCGGCCCTTTTTCACGGCCTTGTTTACCAGCAGGGGATAGAGCTTGGCGAAGGGCAGCTGTGTTACGTCGGTCCGGGGCATGGGAAACACCTCCTCCATGGATGGTCTCATCATACCATAAGCGGTTCTGCCTGACAATCGGGTCTCCCGGGAAGGCATCAAAAAACGGCATTGCAGGGATGCAATGCCGTTTTGATGCAGCGGGGGATCTCAGAAGGTAACGGTGCGGCCGGCATCTGCTGCGCCGCGTCCTTTTTCCGGCCGGTCTAGTTCCTGCAGTGCCTCCCGCAGAGCCGGAGGCACCGGAGAGCGGCTGCCGTCCAGGGTGAGCAGGACCGGGTGCAGCCATTTTTTCATGCGTTCCATTCCGTCAGACGCCTTCCGCCAGATATTCCTCCGCCATGTGGGCCGCCGTGGCTCCGTCGGCCACTGCCGTCACCACCTGCCGCAGAGGTTTCGTCCGCACATCCCCCACGGCATAAACGCCGGGAAGACTGGTTTTCGTGGTCTCGTCCGCGCGGATATAGCCGTTTTGATCCAGCTCCAGCTGGCCCGCTGCCCACTCGGTAGCGGGGGTCCTGCCTATGCTGATGAACAGGCCGTCGCAGGGGACTTCCGTTTCCGCTCCGGTGTTCCTGTCCTTCAGCCTCACGCCGGTGAGAGCGTCCCCATGGAGCAGTTCTGTGACGGTGCTGTTCCAGCGGAATTCCAGGTTTTCCGCCTGCATCAGCGGCGCATGGTAGACCTTGGTGGCCCGCAGGGTGTCCCGGCGGTGGACCAGGATGACCTTTCCGGCAATGCGGCTGAGGAGCAGGGCGTCCGCGGCTGCGGAGTTGCCGCCGCCAACCACCACCACTGTCCTGTCCTTGTACCGCATTCCGTCACAGGCGGCGCAGTAAGCCACGCCCCGGCCGGTGAGGGCGGCTTCGCCGGGAAGGCCCAGCTGCCGGGGACCGGCGCCGGTGGCCAGCACCACAGTCCTGGCGTAAAAGGTCCCCTCGCTGGTCTCCAGCACCTTGGGAGAGGCGGAGAGATCCATGCGTTCCACCTGGGCGTATTCGCTGCCGGCGCCGAAGCGCTCCGCCTGCCGCTGCATTTTCTCCGCCAGGGTGAAGCCGTCGATCCCATCCTCAAATCCCGGATAGTTCTCGATCGCCTCTGTCAGCGCCATCTGCCCTCCAGCCGACAGCTTTTCCAGCACCAGGGTATCCAATCCGGCCCGCGCCGCATAGAGGGCTGCCGTATATCCGCCGGGTCCGCCGCCCACCACGATCATATCATAAATATGGCTTCCGCCCATGGATAATGCCTCCTCGCTTTACCAGCCCATTGCCTCCTGAATGAATTGTTCGATTTCCGCCTTGGATCCCGGATTGACGATGGACCCTGCCCGCTTTCCATTTCGATAAAGGATCAGGGTGGGGATTACTTCCACCTGCTCCGCCTCAGCCAGCCGGGGTTCCTCATCAATGTCGATCTTTGCCGCTGCCAGGCGGTCGCCATACTCCTCTGCGACCTTTTCAAATGCGGGACCGATCCGGCGGCAGTAGCCGCACCAGGGAGCCCAGAAATCCACCAGGACAGGTTTATCCCCGTTCTTGATCTGTTCAAGTTCTTCTCTATTCATATTGATAACCGCCATGTTAGGTCAGCTCCTTTTTTTATTTTGTTTTAGTATATCCCAAAGTCCTGTTGTTTTCCGTGATCCAGGTCACATAAAGCAGACGGCATCCTACGGTTCAGCAAACTGTTCCAAAACACCATATATACTGTAAAAAGCTTGACAATACAGCTGGAAACTTTATAATAAACGGTGTTCTGTGCAGTACTGCCCGGACGGACAGCAATCAAAGCCGGGACAGAAATCCCAGCTCAGGAGGAAATTCCATGAAGCGTTATATCAACACCGCGCTGCTGTATGCGGTTCTCGCCATGGCAGGCGGCGTATTTTACCGGGAGTTTACCAAATTAAACGGTTATACTGATCCGACTACACTTTCTGTCGTACATACCCACTACTTTTTGCTGGGCATGGTATTTTTTCTTCTGCTGCTTTTATTGGAAAAAAACTTTTCCTTTACCGGAGCACGCACCGGCCGGATACTGGCTGTCTATCATGCCGGGCTGAACCTCACCGCTGCGCTGCTGGCAGTGCGCGGTGTAACCCAGGTGCTGGGGACGACGCTCTCCCCGGGTGCGGATGCGGCCATCTCCGGTTTGGCCGGGGTCGGGCATATCCTGCTCGGCGTCAGCCTGGTCCTGCTGCTTCTGCAGATCAGGCGCAGCGCAGCGTCCGTACATAAATGATCAAAGCAGGCATCCCGTAAATTGCGGAAATCCGGCAAAGCAAACGGGCTGATACGGAATAACCGTATCAGCCCGTTTCTTATTTTGTCCTCCTGTTACTGCTCCCTGTGCAGCTCGTCCGAAGGGAATTGGTCCAAGATTATTCGTGTACCTTCAACTGGTGCAGCA
>CALWXI010000155.1 GCA_944385455.1 uncultured Oscillospiraceae bacterium
GCGGCGCGGCAGGGCTGCCAGGGCAGGAAGGCGCTCTGCCAGGCGGAGAGGAGGACCGTCGCCAGCGCCGGGTGGCCGCTGCCGCTGATATACCCCAGCAGGACGTGGGCGCTGCGCTGCTGGAAGAGCATGAACATCCCGGCGGCCCAGGACCGGACCGGCGGGCAGAAGAGACCCGCTCCGGCAGCGCCCAGCAGGGCGGCCAGACTGAGGGCAAAGGGAATGTAGGAACGCTTCATGGCGGGCGCGCCCCCTTTCGCGGAAATGAGCCGTCCCGCAGCACGGCGGGACAGGCGGAAAGCGGCCGCCTTACCTCTGTAAGGCGGCCGCGGCGCGGAGACAAAGATTATTCGACCTCCTGGCAGGCGCACCAGCGGTAGTAGGACTCGTCGTAGTTGAGGGTATTCTCAAAGCCGCACATCTCCAGGATCAGCTGCATATAGGCGGAGCGGATGCCGGCGGTGCAGTAGGTGACCACGGTCTGGTCCGGCGTGATGCCCGCGTCGGCGAACATGGCGATGATCTCGTCGTTGGACTTGAGGGTGCAGTCGTCGTTGAAGAGGTCGGTGTAGCGGACATGGATGGCGCCGGGCAGGTGGCCGCCGGCGGCCTCGCCGTAGAGCACCTGGCCCTCCCACTCCTCGTCGGCCCGGACGTCCACGATGGTGTAGCTGTCGTAGTTGGCCGCCAGATCGTCGGTGTTGATGACATGGGTCTCGTCAATGGCGGTGATGGTGACCTCGGCGGGGGTATAGGCGGCGGCGCCCTTCACCGTGGGACAGCCGGCGGCCACCAGGGCGTCATACCCGCCGTCCACCATCTTCACATTGGGGAAGCCGGCGGCCACCAGCTCCCAGAGGATGCGGCCGTCGTCGCCCCAGCCGTTCTGGGCGGCGGCGAAGAGGATGACCTCCTTGTCCGGGCTGATGCCGGTGGCGCTCAGCTGCTCGCTCAGCTGGTCCACCGGAAGGATGGTGCCCCACATGGGATCGCCGGAAACGCCGCTGCTCACGTCGGCAAACATCTGCCAGATCACGGCGATAGCGCCCTCGATGGTGCCGCCCTTGGCGGCGTCCTCACCCCGGGCGTCCACCAAAAGGACGCCCTCGTCGCCCATGTGCTCCTTGACGTAGGCGGCGTCCACCACATATTCGCCGGAGAAGGGGACCCGCTCGCTGTTCTCTTCCTGGGAATCAGAGGTGTTTCCCGCGCTGTTGGAAGTGTTGCCGGTGTTGCCGGTGTTGTTGGTGCCGCAGGCGGCCAGCGAAAATACCAGCGCCGCCGTCAGCAGAAAAGCAAGTATCTTTTTCATCATTTGTTCCCTCCTGTTTCATCAATATATAGGAAAAGTCGATATGCAGACTGATAGTACCATCTGGCGGCGGCGTTGTCAACACCCCGTTTTCTCCGGCGCTATGCGCATAAATCACATAAATGTTGGAAAATATGCGCCGATTTTGCAAATTTCGCAAAAGAGCGGCTATTGAAGAAATAAATGATACAGTTTGCCGCACTGAAAAGAATCTATCCATAAAATAAATAATAGGAAGGTCCCGGAGATATCTCCGGGACCTTCCTGTCCGCATATGGGGAGAGCGGCTTCCGCCTGGGCTCACCGGCTCATGAGATGGACCCGGCCCAGGATGGCGGCGGCCTCGGCCCGGGTGAGAGCCTCGTCGGCGGCCAGCTTACCGTCCCGGCCCTCGATGATCCCGGCGCTCACGGCCCAGGCCATGGCGCTCCGGGCCCAGTCGCTGACCCCGCCGCCGTCCGGGTACTGGCCCAGCAGGCTCAACTCAGAGGTACTCACCGCCGGGCTGCCGGCGTAGCGGTACAGCATGGTGACGATCTCCTCCCGGCTGATGGTGCCGTCTGCGTTGGTGCCGTCGGACACGCCGGCGGCCATGGCCCAGGCACGGGCATCCTCCGCCCAGTTCTCGCCGCTGATGTTTTCACCCGCCAGCCGGGCGATCACCGTCCACACCATAGCCCGGCTCATGGGGCTATCGGGATCAAAGGTGGTGGCGGACGTGCCGCTCATGAGGCCGCCGGCACCACGGTGGCGGTCACCGCTGCCCCCGACGGGGGCTATGAGCTGGCCTCCCTGGCGGTGACGACGGCTGCGGGGCAGGCGGTGGCCCTCACCCCCTGGGGAACGGCAAATTCACCTTCACCATGCCTGCCGGGAACGTCACCGTAACGGCGATGTTCGCGGCCATCCAGCCGGACTATGCCGCCTGTGACGGCGGAGCGCAGTGCCCGCTGCGGGCCTTTGCGGACCTGAACGCCACCGCCTGGTACCACGACGGCATCCACTACTGCCTGGAGAACGGGCTGATGAACGGCACCGGGGCCAATACCTTCAGCCCCAATGGTGCCACCAGCCGGGCCATGATCGCCACCATCCTGTGGCGGCTGTCCGGCAGCCCGGTGGTGAACTACGCCATGACCTTCACGGATGTGGAGCCGGGGAGCTGGTACGCCGAGGCGGTCCGCTGGGCGGCCAGCCGGAGGCATCGCTTCCGGCCCGGCTTTGCATATTAGAAGTGTCTTAACTTAAAATAACGCATCCACCCGTAAAAATTCTACTCTTTTATCAAAATATCCCGTTGTTTGCTGCCTGCTGGGTCCTAAAAGCTGGTCCAGCCGCCGTCACAGGGCAGCACCACACCGTTGATGAATTTTGACGCATCGTCGGCCAGAAACAGCGCCGCGTTGGCGATGTCCTCCGGCATACCCATCTCCGGAGAGTGGGCCAGCAGAGCGCTGGTCCGGCCAAAGCCGAAATCATTGGCTTTCGGCATCACGAGGGGGATGTCCGTGAGAACGCCGCCGGGGGAGATGGCGTTGCAGCGGATACCCTGCTCCAGGTACATGTAGGCTGTGTTCCTGGTGGCGGACACCAGGGCTGCCTTGGAGGCGCAGTAGGCCACGCCCGCGGTCTGATGGATAGCGCCCACAGAGGCGATATTGATGATATT
>CALWXI010000156.1 GCA_944385455.1 uncultured Oscillospiraceae bacterium
CATCGCGGTGAACAAGAACGACACCGCTCCCATCTTTGAGATCGCGGACTACGGCATCTGCGGCGACCTGTTCAAGGTCACCCCGATGCTGACGGAGGCCATCCGGGCCGCCAAGGCTGCGAAGTAAAAAGCCATATGAAAAGGTCCCTGCCCATTCGGGCAGGGACCTTTTTCATATCGGTGACACCGGGCACAAAGATCTCCCGATACCGTGAAGTGCGGCATCGGGAGATTTTGCTTTCAAAACAGCGGAATTTTCCGGGATGTGCGGGCAGATTTGACAAAAAGCAGATAAAGGACATGGTATGATCACCACATGGGAAAAATCGGTTTTCCAAAGAATGAACCACAAAAGAGGCGGATCAAATGGAAATGCAAATGAAATGTGCCGATCGGAATCTGCTGCTGGAATTTTCCGGGGAATTGGATCACCATGGCGCGAGGAATGCGCTGTGGGAGGTAGAGCAGGCCATTGACGCGGCGCTGCCCAAAAAGCTGGTGCTGGACTTGGGCGGTGTGACTTTTATGGACAGCTCCGGGATTGCCCTGATCCTGCGGGCACAGCAGCGGATGCAGCTGCTGGACGGAGGCCTGCTGGTGTGCAATGTTCCGCCACAAGCAAAACGGGTACTGGATGCTGCCGGGATCGGCCGTCTGGTGACGATACGATAAAAAAGGAGGAGTACATAAATGAAAACAAAGGCACAAAATGAAGTTCTGATGGAGTTTCCAAGCCGCAGCAGCAACGAGGGCTTTGCCCGTGCGGCAGTGGCGTGTTTTGCCGCGCAGATGGATCCCACGATGAATGAGCTGGAGGACATCAAGACCGCTGTCAGTGAAGCGGTTACCAATGCCATCGTACATGCTTATCCGGATGCCATCGGAAAAGTGATGGTGAAGGCTCGGATTTGTCCAGGCAACGTGCTGGAGGTGACGGTGAAAGACCATGGCTGCGGGATTCCGGATGTCGATAAGGCCCGGGAGCCGATGTTTACGACTGGAGGTGAAGAACGCAGCGGAATGGGCTTTACCATTATGGAGAGCTTTATGGATCGCCTGCAGGTGCGGTCTGTGCCGGGACGCGGGACCAGTGTCACCATGAAAAAGAAGCTGGCCCCCAGGGCCAATGCGGGGAGATGAGCGCGGCGCTGGAACTGCTGCGGGCGGCACAGGAGGGAGACCGGGAAGCCTGTGAGCAGGCGGTAGTGGAGAATAACGGTCTGATCTGGAGCGTAGTGCGGCGCTATTATGGCCGTGGCGTGGATCCGGAGGATCTCTATCAGCTGGGTTGCCTGGGCTTTTTGAAAGCGGTCCAGGGATTTGATTTTTCCTATGGGACCTGTTTTTCCACTTATGCCGTTCCCAAGATTGCTGGTGAGATACGGCGCTTTCTGCGGGATGATGGATCCATCAAAGTTGGACGCAGTATAAGGGAGCAAGCGCAGACACTTTACAGTATACGCGAGCGCTTGCGCCATCAGCTCGGCCGTGAACCGCTTCTTTCCGAGTTGTCTGAGGCTGCAGGACTGACGCCGGAAGAGATCGCCCGGATCGACTTGGCCACGGATGCACCGGAATCCCTGCAGCAGGAAGTGGGGGATGGACTGACCCTGGAGGGTGTGCTTGGGACGGAAGCGCCGGAAGAGGGACTGGTAGAACGTATTGCGCTGCGAGAGGCCATCGACGGCTTACCTGAGCGGGAACGCATGACGATCCTTTTGCGGTATTTCAAAGGATTGACTCAGGAGCAAACGGCCCGGATCCTGAAAGTGTCTCAGGTGCAGGTATCCCGGCTGGAGCGCCGGGGTCTGGAACGGCTGCGCAAGAGCTTTGAGGAGTGAAATAGGTGGCTCCCTGAAACTCCGTCATGGTGGACCAGTAACGCTTGGGCATTTGAGTCTGTCGGCAGCGGGGGTTATACCGTTCCCGAATGGCAATGGTGTCATAAAACCGTTTCCAAAGCAGGCGGTAACGGGCTTCTGCCGCATCCGGCTGTGCCATCTGGAAGTCATCCAGAGGACGGATGCAAGCCTGACCCGAAGCATAGAGCAGTACTTCCCGGTGAGTACGGTCATAGAGGAAAAATCGGTCCCCGACATAACGGGCACAGAAGTGATGCCGCAGCAAAGGGAGGACTCGATTCTTGGGTCTGATCTCCCCGCCCAGGACATCTCCCAGTTGTGAAAATCGGACAAAACCCTTTAGAAGGTGCACTTCTCCTTCCAGGTGGCGGACCGCCCGGAGCACAGGGTATAGGGTTTCGTCGGAAGGATCCCGCAAAAAGCCGCTGCCCTGTTCCAGAAGCTTCACAATCAGGTGATACATCCGCAGTTCCCGCTGAGGAAGACAGGTGAGAAAACATTTTCGGAGCAGAGAAGCTGCATAGGGAGAACACTTTACAAGCTTTCGGTAGACGCGCTCTGCGTGGTTTCGATCTGTGACGATGCCGCGTGTATCAAAGAGTGCGGGAACAGAGTCCTCATCGCAGCAGATCGCGGTGGGGACTTCTTTGTATACATAGCTGTCAAAGACACAGCACAAAAAACCCTGAAAGCTGCCGTCGTAGAGATAGATCATTTCGTTCATGTGCGGCCTCCTTAGGCCATGGCGTCAAAAAGGGAGAGCTGCTGGAAATCTGGGACTGAATTCTCAACAGTGATGAGCCGCCGGAGCAGGCTGTCCTGTGTAAAACGCAATCCCTCCGGCAGTTTGCCGGAGGCGGTGAGAAAATATTGAGCCCGTTTCATAACGACTCCCAGGCGAGGCAGCTGCTCCGGGCGGAGGCTGCCGGTCCGGCGGGCGGCGAGAATACGGCGGGCGGAGGTCATGCCGATGCCGGGTACCCGCAGCAGCGCCTCGTAGTCGGCGGTGTTCACCTCCACCGGAAAGAACTCCGGATGCGCCACGGCCCAGCTGCATTTGGGATCCAGCCGGATGTCAAAGTCCGGGTGCTGCTCATCCAGCAGTTCTTCCGCTCGGAAACCGTAGAAACGCAGCAGCCAATCCGCCTGGTAAAGGCGATGCTCCCGAAGCAGGGGGGGCTTGACGGTCTTGGCCGGCAGAAGGGCATGTTCCACTACCGGAACATAGGCGGAATAGAACACGCGTTTGAGCCGATACTGCCGGTAGAGCGCCTGGGTCAGCCGCAGGATGTGGAAATCACTGTCTGGTGTGGCGCCCACGATCAGCTGGGTGCTCTGGCCGGCTGGTGCGAAGCGGGGCGCATGTCGGTATTTGACCAACTCTTCTTTGCTTTGGAGGTTCCGAGTGCGGATCTGCCGCATGGGAGCCAGGATCGCCTCCTTGGTCTTGTCCGGGGCCAGGGTCCGCAGACCTGTCTCGGAAGGGAGCTCAATGTTGACACTGAGACGGTCTGCCAGCAGTCCCAGCTGTTCCACCAGTTCCGGCGCGGTACCCGGGATGGCTTTGGCGTGGATATAGCCGTTGAAGCGGTATTTCTCCCGCAGCAGACGCAGGGTCCGGATCATCAGTCCCGTGGTATCGTCCGGGCTGCGGAAGACGCCGGAGGAGAGGAACAGACCTTCGATATAGTTGCGGCGGTAGAAGCCGATGGTCAGGTCGGCCAGTTCTTCCGGCGTGAAAGCGGCGCGTGGGGTGTCGTTGCTGCGGCGGTTCACACAATACTTGCAGTCGTAGATGCAGCGATTGGTCATCAGGACCTTGAGCAGTGTGACGCACCGGCCGTCCGCGGAGAAGGAATGGCAGCATCCGGCCACGGAGGAAGAGGTGTTTCCGATCATCCCTTTTTTGGCCGTGCGGTTTCCGCCGCTGGAGGTACAGGCCGCGTCATATTTGGCCGCGTCGGTGAGGATCGTCAGCTTTTCCAGCACATCCATGGCATTACCGCCCTCTGTGCCGTGCGGACCTGGCAGGGCGCTCAATGAAGTCGATGAAGCGGAAGAGCTGTGCGGTGAGGAATGCCGCGCCCACCAGTACGAAAAAAAGCGTCCATCCAGTCATGACAAATACCTCCTGATAGAAACGTTTGTTCGATACCATTACTATAAATCGAACGAATGTTTCTGTCAAGAGAAATCGAACAAATATTCGAAAAACTCCCGCCCAACCGGGCGGGAGCCAAAGGTCATCAGCGTATGGGGAGCAGGGCGGAAAGGCTGTTCAAAAACGCATCCACCGCCTGGGGCGGGGTAGCCCAGCTGGTGACCAGCCGGATGCAGGTACGGTCCGGACCCTCCGGGTGATCTGTTTCAAATTCATAGCCTGCGGTCTTCAGGGCCTCTATGGTGGAATTGGAGAGGATCACGAACTGCTGGTTGGAAGGGGAGTCCCAGGCCGCGGGACATCCCAAAGCTTCCAGACCCTGCCGAAGCCGCTGCGCCATCTCATTGGCGTGCCGGGCAAGATCGAAATAGAGCCCTTCCTTCAGCAGGGCCTGGAACTGCACTCCCAGCAGCCGTCCCTTGGCCAGCACGGCACCCCGCTGCTTCATGTGCCAGCGGAAACGGGGACAGGGCGAGGCGAGGATCAGGGCCTCCCCGAAGAGGGCGCCGTTTTTAGTGCCCCCGATGGAAAAGGCGTCGGTCAGGGAGGCCAGATCCGGCAGCGTCACATCCGCGCCGGAGCAGGTAAGGGCGGATCCCAGCCGGGCACCGTCCAGATACAAAAGAAGACCATGGGAGTCACAGCAGCGCCGCAGGGCCGTCAGTTCCGCCTTGGTGTAGACGGTACCGGTCTCCGTGGTGTCGGAGATATAAACCAGCCGGGGGATGACCATGTGTTCGGAGCTGTGGGAACGCACCACGGACTCCACCATCTCACAGGAGACCTTTCCGTCAGGGGAAGGAACAGCGCAGACCTTGTGGCCGGTGGCTTCGATGGCGCCGGCCTCGTGAACACTGATATGGCCGGTATGGGCGGCGATCACTGCCTCGCAGGGCTGCAGCAGCGCGTCGATGGTCACCAGATTGGTTTGAGTGCCGCCGGTCAGAAAATGGACTTCGGCCTCCGGCGCACGGCAGAGGGTACGGATCTGGGCCGCGGCTTCCAGACAAAATGGGTCCAAACCGTAGCCGCAGGTCTGAGCGGCGTTGGTCTGGGCGAGTGCCCGGAGGACGTTGGGATGGGCGCCCTCGCTGTAATCGTTTCGAAAACTGTACATGATGATGGCCCGCCTTCTTCAAAAAATGACAAAAACAGGAGAAAACTGTTACGGAATTGATGTTGCAATCATACCGCGCTTCGAGTATAAATGCAAGAAGGGGGAAAGAAATCCGCTGCGGCGGGGGATACTGGTGAAAAAGGGGGGGAACTTTTTCGCGATGTTCCCCGTCTATGATACAGAAATACACCGATCAGAAAGGATACGAACGATGAAAAAATGGATGACATTGGCCCTGGCGGTCCTGATGCTCACCGGTTTGCTGGCCGGCTGCGGCTCCAACAAGGCGGAGGGGCCTGCCGAGGAGTCTGATGTGGCGCTGGAAAGCTTTTATGCGGGCCTTGCGGAGGAGTATCACTGGAGCGAGGACCCTGAGCAAAGCGACGAGAACGATCTGCTGATGAGTCCCATCGACGGCGAGATGCTGGAGAGCTATTACCCCGGGCTCAGCGACCTGGCCACCAAGCAGCTTGTGGCCAAGATGCCGCTGATGAGCTCCGTGGTCAATGAGATCGTGTTGGTCCAGTGTGAGACGGAGGAGGATGCCAAGGCAGCTGCCGCCATTTTGCAGGATCGTGTGGACGCCCAGGCTGAGGGCGGCGCCTGGTATCCCGAGTCCATGGAGGCCTGGGGCAAGGCCAGTGTGATTCAGCAGGGCGCATATGTGGCCATGATTGCGTCGGCAGAGCATCAAAGCGAGATCGAAGAGGCGTTCAATGCGCAGTTTGCCTGATGTGAACAGCAGGGAAAGCGGTCGCGGCATCGCCGTGGCCGCTCCTTTTTGGGAAGGAGGGATGTCCCGGTGATCTTCAGCAGTCTGACTTTTCTCTTTGCGTACCTGCCGGTGACGCTGGCGGTGTATTTTTTGACGCCGCTGCGCTGGCGAAACTGGGTCTTGCTGGCGGTGAGCCTGTTTTTCTATGGCTGGGGAGAACCGGTGTATATCCTCATCATGTTCCTCTCCATCCTCATCGACTACACCCACGGTATGCTGGTGGAGAAATACCGGTCCGATGACCGAAAGGCCCGGTGGTTCGTGGCGCAGTCGGTGATCTTCAATCTGCTGCTGCTGGGATTTTTCAAGTACTGGGATTTTCTGGCGGCAAACCTTTCGCTGATCCCTGGGGTCCGCGTGCCGCAGCTGGGCATTCCGCTGCCCATCGGCATCTCCTTTTTCACCTTCCAGACCATGAGTTATACCATCGATGTCTACCGCCAGGATGCGCCGGTGCAGCGGAACATGGTGAAATTCGGCACGTTCGTCACCATGTTCCCACAGCTCATTGCGGGCCCCATCGTCCAGTACAAGACGGTGGCTGCCGCCTTGGAGCACCGGGTGAATACCACGGAGGATTTCGCCCGGGGCGCGGGCCGGTTTACGGTGGGCCTTGCCAAAAAGGTGCTGCTGGCCAACTCCATCGGCGCGCTGTGGGAGGAGTGCCTGGCGGCCCAGGCCGCGGGTACGCTGACGGCGGTGAGCGGATGGCTGGGGCTGCTGGCCTTTGGCTTCCAGATCTATTTCGACTTCTCCGGATATTCCGATATGGCCATCGGTCTGGGATACATGTTCGGCTTCCGGTTCGACGAGAACTTTCGGTATCCATATCTGGCGTCCTCGGTGTCGGAGTTCTGGCGGCGCTGGCACATGTCGCTTACCGGCTGGTTCCGGGACTATCTCTATATTCCCCTGGGCGGCAACCGCCACGGTACAGCGAAGACCCTGCGCAATCTCTTCCTGGTGTGGTTCTGCACAGGCTTCTGGCACGGGGCCAGCTGGAACTTCGTGCTCTGGGGGATGTACTTCTTCCTCTGGTTCCTGTTGGAGCGGTATCTGCTGCGGGGCGTCCTGGATCGGATGCCCGCTATGGTGAAGCATCTCTATACGCTGGTGGTGGTGTTCGTTGGCTGGGGCATCTTCGCCATGGAGGATCTGGGGGTGTGCGGCCGGTATCTGGCCGCGTGCTTCGGCGGAGCTCCCGTTTGGAGCGCGGCGGACGGCTTCCGGCTGCGGAGTTATGCTGTGACCTTCCTGGTGCTGATTCTGGCCTCCACCACCCTAGGCAGGGACGCCTGGGAGAAGGCGCCGGAGAAGGCACGGCGGGTGCTGATGCCGGTTTTGATGTTCCTGGGGCTGGTGGTCTGCACCGCGTATCTGGTGGACGGCAGCTACAATCCCTTTTTGTATTTCCGGTTCTGAGAGGAGGCGCGTTTCATGACAAAACGATACAGCCGCTTTCTCACGGTGTGCTTCTGCCTCTTTCTGGGAGGGCTCCTGATCTGGCACATCGCGCTGCCGGACCGGGACCGCTCGGAGGTGGAGAACAGGACGCTGGCCCAGGTGCCGCAGTTTTCCTGGGAGGCACTGGTGGACGGCAGCTACACCGCGGCGGTGGAGGAATATTTTGCCGATCAGTTTCCCCTGCGGGACGGCTGGACGGGTCTGAAGGCCCGGGTGGAGCAGCTGGCGGGGAAGGAGCTGTTCAACGGCGTGTACCTGTGCGGCGATACTCTGATCTCCAAGGTGGAGGCACCGGCGGAGGGACAGGTGGAGAAAGACCTCTCCTATGTGCTGAGGCTGTCGGAAAAGACCGAGGTCCCGGTATACCTGGGACTGATCCCAACCGCAGCGGAGATCTGGAAAGACAAGCTCCCCGTCGGGGCGGAGAGTTGGGACCAGACGCAGCTTCTGGAGGCGGCAGAAGCCACGGGACTTCCCACAGTGGACTTTGCTGCGGCTCTGGAGGCTCATGCCGATGAGGCGATCTTCTACCGCACGGATCATCACTGGACCACTCTGGGGGCCTTCTACGGGGCCAACGCTCTGCTGGAGCGTCTTGAACAGCCCCTGCTGGAGATGGAGGACTTTACCCCCGAGGTGGTGAGCCGGGACTTCAACGGTACGCTGTACTCCACCTCCGGCATCCACTGGCTGACGCCGGACACCATGGAGTTCTGGGGCCGGGAGGACGGCCTCTCCGTCACCTCCTGGCGCACGGGAGAGGCCCAGCCCGGCGTGCTGTATGACCGGAGCTATCTGGAAAAGAAGGACAAATATTCCGCCTTCCTGGGCGGCAACCAGCCGCTTTGTGTGATCCGCAACGAGGCGCGGCCGGAAGGAGAGAAGCTGCTGCTGGTGCGGGACTCCTACTCCGACGCCCTGGCGCCGCTGCTGGCCGGACGGTTTTCGGAGATCCATCTGGTGGACCTGCGGTACTACCGCCTGCCTCTGACACAGTATGCCGCGGAGAACGGCATCGACCGCATCGTGGTGCTTTACAGCGCCCAAAATTTTCTGACGGATCAGAATCTGGTGCTGCTGGCCCAGTGAAGAAAAACCGCGCCGTACGGCGCGGTTTTTCTTCAATCGGAAACGATCTCGTAGGGCCAGTCCTGAATGCCGCCGAAGTCGGAGACATTGGCGTATCCCAGCTTCAAAAGCCGGGCCGCGGCAGCGGCGCTGCGGCGGCCGGACTGGCAGTAGACCAGGATCTCCGCCTCCTTGTCCGGCAGCACGGCGGCTGCCTTTGCGGAAAGCTCCTTCACCGGCAGGCAGACGGCGCCCGGGATATGGCCGGATGCAAACTCCTCTTCCGTCCGGACATCCAGCAGCGTCACCGCAGCGCCGGAGTCCAGCCGTTCCCAGACTTCCTGCATCGTCCGTTTCGGCGCGGATGCGCCGGGCATTCTGGCGTTGTAGAACCTGAGCACGGCCACCGCGCAGACGATCAGCGCGGCCAGCGCGAAAAAATCTTTCATTCCCGCTCCCTCCTTGTGGGAAAGTATACCTGAAATCATGGAAAAAGGGAAGGGAAAGTTTGTCTTCTGCCTGAAAACCCACGGTTGACCCGGATTGGATTTTGCCGTAAAATGAAGGACGAATTTATAGAAGACTGGTGAACATATGACTGACTTCGACCAACGCTACATTGCCGCCCGGCGGGCGGTCATCGCCGCGGACCTGCGGCGGCTCAATCCCATGCAGCGCCAGGCCGCCATGACCACGGAGGGGCCGCTGCTGCTGCTGGCGGGCGCCGGCAGCGGCAAGACCACGGTGCTGATCCAGCGGGTGTATAATCTCCTGACTTACGGCCGGGGCAGCGACTCAAGCGACGTGCCCCCCTGGGCCGCGGAGGAGGATCTGGCTTTTCTGGAGAGCTTTCCCCAGCGTCCGGACGAATACCAGGTGGAGCGGGCCCGGCGGCTGTGCGCGGTGGATGTGCCCCGGCCCTGGGAGATCCTGGCCATCACCTTCACCAACAAAGCTGCCGGAGAGCTGAAGGACCGTCTGGCGGCCCGGCTGGGTCCGGTGGCAAACGACGTGTGGGCTTCCACGTTCCACTCCGCCTGCGTGCGGATTCTGCGTCGGGATATCGACCGTCTGGGCTTTGACAAGGACTTTACCATTTACGACACGGATGATTCCAGGCGGGTGATCCGGGACATCGTCAAGGAGCTGAATCTGGATGAGAAGGCCTTCCAGCCCAAGACCATCTTGAGCATCATCAGCGCTGCCAAGGACAATTATGAAAGCCCCGCTGCCTTTGCAAAAAAGCACGAAGGGGAAAACGACTGGAAGCTGAGCCGCATTGCCAAGGTATACGAACGGTATGCCCAGAAGCTGCGCGCCGCAAACGCCCTGGACTTTGACGACCTCATCTACCACACTGTCACGCTTTTGCAGCGGGAGCCGGAGGTGCTGGCCTATTACCAGAACAAGTTCCGCTACGTGCTGGTGGACGAGTACCAGGACACCAACCACCTCCAGTATCTGCTGACAGGGCTGCTGGCAGGAGGGAGGCGGAACCTCTGCGTGGTGGGCGATGACGATCAGTCCATCTATCGCTTCCGGGGCGCCAACATTGAGAACATCCTCAGCTTTGAAAAGTAGTATCCGGACGCCCGCACCATCCGTCTGGAGCAGAACTACCGCTCCACGCAGAACATTCTGGACGCGGCCAACGCCGTCATCCGAAACAACGTGGGCCGCAAGGGAAAGACCCTGTGGACGGAGAACGGCGCCGGGGATCCCGTGACGGTGAAGACCGCCTTCAACGAGACCGACGAGGCCAACTACGTGGTGGGGGACATCCTCATGGGGGTGAGCCGGGGCCGGAGCTTCCGGGACTGCGCCGTGCTCTACCGGATGAACGCACAGTCCAACGCCCTGGAATACGCCATGAAGCGCAACGGAATCCCCTACAAGGTGGTGGGAGGCATGAAGTTCTTTGACCGGGCGGAGGTGAAGGACATGCTCTCCTACCTGTGCGTGCTGAACAACCCCCTGGACGACCTCCGGCTGCGGCGGATCGTGAACAACCCGCCCCGGGGCATCGGCGCCACCACGCTGGACAAGGTGGCGCTTCTCGCGGAGAGCCAGGGGGCCAGCCTCTATGAGATCATCCGCAACGCGGACCTCTTCCCGGAGCTGAAAAGCGCCGCTTCCAAGCTCCTGAAGTTCGCGGACCTCATCGACTCCCTGCGCCGCAAGGGCGCGGAGCTGGCCCTGCCGGAGTTTTACGACGCCGTGTGCGAGCAGAGCGGCTATGTCAAGGCCCTGGAGGAGAAGAACGACATGGAGAGCCGGGGCCGCATCGAAAACGTCCAGGAATTGAAGTCCAACATCCTGGGCTTTTTGGAGCGGGACCCGGAGGACGCCACCCTGGCGGGCTTCCTCAATGAGATCGCGCTGTATACGGACCTGGACAGCGTGGAAAACAGCGACGAGTGCGTCACCATGATGACCATCCACTCCGCCAAGGGCCTGGAGTTCCCAGTGGTGTACGTGGTGGGCATGGAGGAGGGGGTGTTCCCCGGCTCCTCCGCCCAGTACGACCCGGAGGAGCTGGAGGAGGAGCGGCGGCTTTGCTATGTGGCCATGACCCGTGCCCGGGAGAAGCTGACCCTCACCAACGCCCGCCAGCGGATGCTCTACGGCCGCACTGCCGCCAACCGGGCCTCCCGGTTCCTGGAGGAGATCCCGGAGGAGAACATGCGCTGGGAGAGCAAGCCCCAGCCCCGCTTCGGCGGCATGGAGCAGGACGCGACGTTCGGCGGCGACCGCTGGGACGGCGGCGTTTCCGGCAGCTGCGGCACTTCCTTCCGTGCAGCTCCGAGCCCGGCCCGTCCGGCAGGTGGGTATTCGTCCGGCAGCGCGTGGAGCGGCGGCTCCGCCTCACGCCGGGAGACGGCGGCCCCGGTCCGCCGGTCCGCTGCCCGGAGCGGAGGGACCTCCGCGCCGCTGATGCAGCTGCAAAAGGGCGACATGGTGGAGCACACCGCCTTCGGGCGGGGCATGGTCCTCTCCGTGCGTCCCATGGGCGGCGATGCGCTGGCGGAGGTGGCCTTCGACAAGGTGGGGGCCAAGAAGCTGATGCTGAGATCCGCGGGGGCCCACATGAAAAAGCTGTGAAAAAGGGGCGGTATGGCGTTGGACCATACCGCCCTTTTCTTCGGCATGGACTGACATTCCATAAATTACCTGTTAAAATTATGCTAAGAAAACGGAGCCGTGCAGCTCCTTGGAGGGGGTGTTTCCGATGGGCCGCAGACAGTCTGTGTTTTATCCCAACGGGGACGTTGTTGTGGAGTATGCTTAATAAGGAAGGGAGCGACTCATGAGTATTATCCATTGGATCATTGTTGCGGGCTCCGCGGGGATCGTTCCCAGCTTTTACGCGCTCATGAAGAAGGATGAGCCGCCTGAAAAGAAGCGGGCCCGCATGATCTTTCTTTCCTGTTATGTGGTGATGATCGTCTTCATCCTGGTGAATCTGCACCGGATTTACGCGTGATGGGAAGAAAGTGACAATGATTTAAAAACAAAGGTCCCGCCGCCGGCGATCGTCGGCGGCGGGACCTTTGTTCATTCGTCACGTTCCGCCTCATCGGCCTCCTGGGCCACCAGCTCCTCCCGGGGCAGGTCCTTGGGAAACTGCACGCACAGCACCGCCTGGGGATAGTTGTAGGAGATGGCGGCGTGGCGGCCGCGCTTCTGCGCCGCCTCCTCCAGGGTGCGCACCAGTTCTGCAAGGATGTCCCGGTTCAGCGTGCCGCCCCGCCAGTGGAACACGAAGGGCAGCCCCTTGCGCAGGGGCATCTGGGCCCGTTTGCACACCTCCTCCGCGGTGGTGAAGGAGCGTTTCTGGAGCTGGTAATACGTGTGTTTTCCGTCCGGGCAGGCCGGCAGGGGATAGAGGGGGACCTGGTGGTCCCGGAAGAGACGCTTGTCGTCCAGGTTGAAGTAATCGTACCGGAGGATGCCGTCCTCTCCCAGGGAGTTGTCGAAGGTGGCGTCCAGATGGTAATACTGCCCGTCCAGCTTCAAAATGTTCCAGGCATGGCGGTATTTCACGCCGTGCTCCGGGTTTGCCTCGGAGACGGCGATCATGCACCAGATGCCCAGGGTGTCACAGAGGATCTTCACCGTCTTGGCGATGCCCTCGCACACCCCCACGCCGTTGGTGAGGGGACCGATGATCTCGTGGGAGTAGGGCTTTTTCAGCTTGTCGTAGCGGACGTTGGCGCAGATGAAATCATGGATGGCCTGCTCCTGGTCCCAGACGCTGCCGCCACGCAGGGGACGGGTCAGCTTTTCCACCCGGGCGGCCAGGGCCTTCTGATGGTCCCGGATCTTGGATTTTTCAAAAAGGTATTCCGGCAGCAGCTCCACATTTTCCGCTCCCGGGGCGTAACGGTAGGAAAAACCGGAGACATAAAAGATCTCCGGACAGTCCAGACGCAGCTGGAAAAAGAGGTCGGTGAGGACGCTCCCGTCCAGCCGGGGCACGGAAAGGCGGGCAGCAGCGCGGAAAATCCGGCCTTCATGGCGTGATACGCCGATTGGGCAGACTTGTTCAGGTGCTGATAGTAGTATGCTTCCATGGGCTTCCTTTCTCAGACCACCTCGATGCCCAGAATCCGGGCCACCACGGCGGCCTGGGAGGCGTTGATCCGGGCGCCACGCAGCTCGGCACAGCTCTGGGAGAGGGAGATGCCGTCCAGCGTGCAGGAGGAGAGGTCCAAGCCGGAAAGAATGGTGCGGAACAGCTCCGCGCCCGAAAGATCCACCTTTTGGAAGGAGGTCCGGCTGAGTTTGGCGGATGACAAGGCGGTCTCCCGGAGACAGCAGTTCTGCAGGACGGTGCGGTCCAGAACGATCTCGGTCAGATTGGCGTAAGGGAGGCGGCAGTCCCGCAGAACACAGCTTTTGAGGCGGCAGCGGCGCAGGTCCGCGCCGTCGGCCCGGCAGTCCTCCAGCAGGACGTCCTTCCAGTATCCGGCGGCAAAGCGGCAGCGGTCGAAGCGGCAGCGGCGGAAGACGCAGCCATATAAGGCGGCATGGCTGAAGTCGCACTGAGAGAAGGTGCAGCTGATGAAAACGCTCTCCCGGAATTCAAGCTCTGTCAGATCCAGCTCCCGGCAGCCGGCATGACTCAGCTCGAGAGGCACCAGGCTTCCATCCTCCTCACGGGCGGCGGCTGCCGCGGCGGCCAGAGGGTCCATTTACGCCCGGATGTCCCGCACCATGGCGCGGTAGGACTCGATGAGGGCCAGAGCGTCCAGACCGGTGGTGACGCTGTCATAGCCCTCCGCTGCCCGCCTGCGGGCGGTCTGTGCGTCGCCGCAGAAAATGAAGGACATTTTGTGATACTTCCTGCAGGCAGCCAGGATGCGGTCCAGAGCGGCGCGCATCTCCGGGCAGTCGAACTCCATGGGGTGGCCCAGGGCGATGGAGAGGTCGAAGGGGCCGACAAAGATGCCGTCCACGCCGTCCATGGCCAGGATCTCTTCGATGTGCTCCAGACACCCGCGGGTCTCGCACTGGGGGATCAGCAGCGTCTCCCGGTTGCAGCGGTCAAAATAGACGCCGGTGCCCGCCTGGGAGGCCTCGTCATAGCCCCATTTGCCGTCCCGGGTAGGGCAGAAGCCCCGGTTGCCCAAAGGCGGGAACTTGGCGTACTCCACCAGTCTGCGGACCTCATCCACCGTCTCCACCGCGGGAATGATGAGGCCCTGGGCGCCGTAGTCCAGAGGCTGAAGGACCTTGCTGCGGGAGATGTCGTTGATCCGGACCAGGGGCACCAGGCCTGCGGCGTCGGCGGCAGTGATGGCGGCGGTGAGAAAGTCGATGCCAACAGCGGTGTGTTCCGTATCGATGAGGACGTAGTCCAGCCCGGTCTGTCCCAGGCACTCCACTGCCGTGGCACTGTTGAGCTGGGTAAAGGTCCCCACGGACAGCTCCTTTTTCATGAATTTTTCCTGCACTCGATTCATTGTCGTCACTCCTTATTTTTTCCGCTCCCGTTGTTCCGGAAGCCACAGCAGCTCTTCGAAGCTGCGGATATACACATCGCAAAAGGACCGCATCTCCCGCTCGTCCCGAGCGAAGAAGCTGTCGTAAACGCCCACCACCCGCATCCGGGCGGCCCGGGCGCCCCGGCAGGCGGAGAGGCTGTCGTCGAAGATGGTGCAGGATTCCGGCTCCACACCGCTCTCCCGCGCCGCCTTCAGCCACACCTCCGGATCCTTTTTCTCCAGGCCCAGCTGCTGAGCAAAGGTGATGGACTCAAAGTACTTCTCCAGCCCCAGCCGTTCCAGAGCGGTGTGGCAGTGTTCCGGAACGCTGGAGGTCACCACTGCCATCCGCCGGCCCTCCGCGCGGCACTGTTTGAGGTACGCCCGGACGCCGGGCTTGACGGTGACGTGGGCGTAGATGTCCTTGGCCATGTCCATCCACTCGTCCATGATCTCCTGACAGGATTCCTCAAGGTGACAGAATTCACGGGTGAACTGGGCGGCCAGCGGGAGGATCGTATGGGCCACGCCCTCGTAATAGGCACGGGTATAGGGAATGCCGCGCCTGGCCAGAAACCGTTCGTCCACTTCCTTCCACACCCGGTTGGAGTCGATGAGGGTCCCGTCCATATCAAAGAAAAACATGCGCCTCAATCCTCCTGTTCCAGCCAAAACCGCCACGGAAAGTCCCGGGCCTCCTGGGCATAGTCCACACCGATGCGGGGACCGGCACAGATCCGTTCCGGCCCGTGAGCGGAGAGGGAGAGTCCCAGATCCTCCGGTGCAGTGCAGACGTACAGTGTGTTCCCGGTGAGGTCCATCCGGTTCTCCTTCAGGGACAAGCCCAGGGCGCGGCACACTTTGCCGGGGCCGTCGGTGAGATGCCTGCGGCGGTAGGGCGTCAGGGGCTTGTCCCCGTAGCGCAGACGGCGGATGGTGTCCAGCCCCGCCGCTGGTTCGATGCCCCGGATCAGCACCGCCGCAGGCTCTCCCTCCGGCTCCGTTACCAGATTCAGGCAGTGATGCATCCCGTAGATGAGGTAGATGTAGGCGTGGCCCGGCGGCATGAACAGCACATCCGTGCGTTCTGTCCGGCGGTATTGGTAGGCATGGCAGGCCTTGTCACACCGGCCCACATAAGCCTCCGTCTCCGTGATGCGCCCGGCCAGTGTTTCGCCATCCAAGCGGCGCACAAGATACATGCCCAGGAGCTTGCGGGCGGCCTCTACGGTGTCCTGATCGTAAAATTCCCGAGAAAGCCTTGCCATTTTTACACCTCGATGCTAAAATACAAATCTATTGCGGGTTGCATATTTCACAATATAACACGGATTGAAAACAGGAGCAAGTGGAATGAGAGGAAACACAGTCAGGCAGAACGTATTTCCCGTGCTGGCGGCGCTGATCTGGGGCACGGCCTTTGTGGCCCAGAGCGTGGGGGCGGACTACGTGGAGCCCTTCACCTTCAACACCGCCCGTTCCGGGATTGCGTTTTTGTTTCTTTTGATTCTGTGTGCGGTGTTCCGCCGCACCAGAAAGCAGGATTTTTCCGGCGCGGCGGAGGCTCGTCCCGCCGCCCGGCGGGATCTGATCCTGGGTGGTATCTGCTGCGGCACAGCGCTGACAGTGGCGGCCAATCTTCAGCAAAAGGGCCTGGAGACCACCACCTCCGGCAAAGCCGGCTTTATCACGGCGCTGTACATCGTCATCGTACCCATCGCGGGGATCTTTCTGAAAAAGCGGGCGCCACGGACCATCTGGCTCAGCGTGGTGCTGGCGGTGGCGGGACTGTACTGCCTTTGCATCACGGAGGACCTCACTGTGACAACGGGGGACTTCTATGTGCTGCTGTGCGCTTTCTGCTTTTCCGCCCATATTCTCATCATTGACCACTTCACTCAGAAGGTGGACGGCGTGGAGCTTTCCTGCGTACAGTTTCTGGTGGCCACGGTGCTCTCCGCCGCCGGTATGGTGCTTACGGAGTCGCCGTCTCTTGCGGCGCTGGTGCAATGTGCCTGGCCGATCCTCTATGTGGGCGTTTTCTCCAGCGGTGTGGCCTACACGCTGCAGATCCTGGCTCAAAAGGATTCCAATCCCACAGTGGTGTCCCTGCTTTTGAGCCTGGAGTCGGTATTCGCCACTCTGGCGGGGGCAGTGGTGCTCCATGACCGGATGAACGGGCGGGAGTATCTGGGATGTCTTTTGATGCTGGCGGCGGTGGTACTGGCTCAGCTGCCCGCCTCTCGGAAGCATGCTCCGGCCTGACCGGCAAAAAATCTCCCCGGTCCCTTGTGGAATCGGGGGGATTTTGTTATAATGCTACAATATGACGTGCGGCCGGAAACGGCGGAGATAAAAGCTTATGGAAAACAAGACGGCGAAAAACCTCTATGAGTGGATCCGGGTGCTGGTGCCCGCCGTGGTGACGGTGGTGCTGGTGTTCACGCTGGGGATCCGCGTGGTATCCGTTTCCGGGGAATCCATGCGGGAGACCCTGCAGGACGGGGACCGGCTGCTGGTGCTCAACGGTCTCTGGTGCGGAGATTACCGCCCGGGAGATATCGTGATTGTGGGCGGAGCTCTGCGGGAAAAGGAAATGATCGTCAAGCGGGTGATCGCCACGGAAGGGCAGACGGTGGATATCGACTTTGATCAGGGCATCGTGTATGTGGACGGTGCCGTATTGGATGAGCCATATATCCGGGAGGCCACCCACCTGCAGGAGGGGACGGAGTTTCCCCTCACGGTTCCGGAGGACTGCGTGTTCGTCATGGGCGATAACCGCAACGAAAGTCAGGACAGCCGGGACGCAGCATTGGGGCCGGTGGATATCCGGAGGATCGTCGGCCGGGCGGCGGCCCTGGTGGTGCCGGGCCGGACGGCGGAGCTGGACCGGCGGGAGTGGAGCCGGATGGGAATCTTGAACTGAACGAGGAGAAGCAGTTATGCTGGAAAATGAACAGGAAAAGGAACAGCCCGCCCGGGACAGGCAGGAGGGGCGGGATCTCTACGAGTGGGTCCAGGCGCTGGTGTGCTCGGTCCTGGCGGTGGTGCTGCTGTTTACGTTTGTGATCCGCCTCATCGGGGTGGACGGACACTCCATGGTTCCGACCCTGCAGGATGGGGACCGGCTGCTGGTGCTCAGCTCTCTGCTGTATGACGACTATGTGTACGGAGATATCGTGGTGCTGCGCAAGGCGGAGTTCCTGGAGGAACCCATCGTCAAGCGGGTCATTGCCACAGAGGGCCAGACGGTGGACATCGACTTTGAAAGCGGCAGTGTGTACGTGGACGGCGCGCTGTTGGACGAGCCCTATATCAACGAGCTGACCTTTCTTCAGGAGGGGACGGAGTTTCCCCTGACGGTGCCGGAGGGCTGCATCTTCGTTATGGGCGACAACCGGAACCACTCCAGCGACAGCCGGGATTCCCGGCTGGGCACGGTGGATACCCGGTATGTCATCGGCAAGGCGGTATTTTTGGCTTTCCCGGGAGCGGATGAGGATTCTGGGGAACGGGACTTCGGACGCATCGGAGTGATCGCATGAACATTCAGTGGTATCCCGGCCATATGACCAAGACCCGGCGGATGATCGCCGAGCAGATCAAGAACGTAGATGCGGTGTGCGAGATCCTGGATGCCCGGATCCCGGTTTCCAGCCGGAACCCGGATGTGGATGAGCTGACGGCGGGGAAGCCCCGGCTGGTGGTACTGAACCGGGTGGATCAGGCGGACAAGGCTTCCACGGACAGGTGGGCGGCATATTTCCGGGCAAAGGGCTATGCCGTGCTGGAGTCCGACGCCAAAAGCGGGCAGGGGACAGCCCGGTTCGCCGCCGCCGCCCGGGAGCTGCTGGCGGAGAGGATCCGAGCCTATGAGGCCAAGGGGCAGAACCGGGTGATCCGGGTGATGATCCTGGGCATCCCCAATGTGGGCAAGTCCACCTTTATCAATCGGATCGCCGGCCGCAAGACGGCAAAGACCGAGGACCGGCCCGGCGTCACCCGCTCCAAGCAGTGGGTGCCCATTGACCGGAACCTGGAGCTGCTGGATACTCCCGGAATCCTCTGGCCGAAGTTTGAGGACCAGAGCGTGGGACTGAACCTGGCTTTCACCGGCGCGGTAAAGGATGATATTCTGGACACGGAGACCCTGGGCTGTCATCTGATGGCCTATCTGGGGACCCATTATTCCGATGCCCTGGCCGCCGCCTACAAGCTCTCCGGAATCCCGGGGCGGGCGGCGGAGGAAAACGACGTGGCCTGGGGCTACCGGCTGCTGGAAGCGGCGGGGAAGAAGCGGGGCTTTCTGATCTCCGGCGGAGAAGTGGACACGGAGCGGATGGCGAAGATCTTGCTGGACGAGTTCCGAGGCGGCAAGATCGGACGCTTTACACTGGAGATGCCGGAGGAGCAAAGGGGAAGTGACCATGGACCTTTGGACCTGTGAGCGGGAACAATGGAACAGCGGAGTATCCCCTGTCTGCGGGGTGGACGAGGCCGGAGCCGGCCCTCTGGCGGGACCGGTGTACGCCGCGGCGGTGATCCTGCCCCGGGAGGCGGACATCCCCGGCCTCAACGACTCCAAGAAGCTGACGGAAAAAAAGCGGGAAGCTCTCTTCGAGGTCATCACCGCCCGGGCGGAGGCGTACAGCGTGGCTTTCGTCACGGCGGAGGAGATCGACGGGATGGATATCCTCAACGCCCGGATGCTGGCCATGCAGCGGGCGATCGACGGCCTCTCCGCGATGCCGGCCCTCTGCCTCATCGACGGCAATCGGGACCACGGCAGCGCCGTGGCCATTGCTGCGCCCCACCTTTGCATCGTGGGCGGCGACGGGAAGAGCGCCTCCATCGCGGCGGCGTCCATTTTGGCAAAGGTCAGCCGGGACCGGTACGTCTCCACGGAGCTGGAGGCACAGTATCCCCAGTATCAGTTTGCAAAGCACAAGGGCTACGGCACCAAGCTCCACTACGCCATGCTGGACCAGTACGGCCCCTGTCCGGCCCACCGGCGCAGCTTCCTGAAAAAATGGGAGGCGCGGCGGGGATGAGCGCGGCCAGAGACGCCGGGAACCGTGGAGAAGCCGAGGTGGCCCGATATCTGCGGAAAAAGGGCTATACACTGCTGGCCAGCCAATGGCGATGCCGGTTCGGTGAACTGGACCTGGTGGTCCGGGACCGCAGGGACACGCTGTGCTTCGTGGAGGTAAAGCTCCGGGGCGCAGAGGCCATAGCACTGCCCCGGGAGGCGGTGGACCGCCGCAAGCAGGCGCGGCTCCGGGCCGCGGCGGCCGCCTGGATGGCATATCATGAGATCGACGCCCCCGCCCGGTTTGACGTGGCGGAGGTCTATCAGGAGAAAAACGGCGCTTTGCGGGTGGAATATCTGGAAAGTGCGTTTGAATAAGCAAATCTTTCCCGAAAGTGAGGAAATGAAGCATGAAGTATTACAGCACGCGGGATACTTCCGTCCGGATGGAATCAGCGGAAGCCGTGAAGATGGGTCTCTCCCGGGACGGCGGACTGCTGACGCCGGAGACGATCCCCCAGATCGACCGGGCGTTTTTGGAGAGCCTGGTGCATGCCCGCTATCAGGAGCGGGCCGCCAAAGTCATGGCGCTTTATCTGACGGATTACACGGAAGCGGAGCTGCTGGCGTTCGCGGAGAACGCCTACGGCCCCGAGAAATTCGACACCCCCGCCGTGGCGCCGCTGCGGAAGGTGGACGGCAACACCCACTGCCTGGAGCTGTGGCATGGTCCCACCTCCGCGTTCAAGGACATGGCGCTGCAGATGCTGCCCCAGCTTCTCTCCGCGGCCCTGCGCAAGACCGGGGAGG
>CALWXI010000157.1 GCA_944385455.1 uncultured Oscillospiraceae bacterium
ACGTTCAGCGTGGTGGCGCCGGCGGCCACGGCGTTGGTGTAGCACTGGGCCAGGAAGGCGCGGTCGGAGCGGGAGGCGTCCTCGGCGGAGAACTCAATATCCTCGCAGAAGCTCTTGGCATAGGCCACCATCTCGCTGATGCGCTGGAGCACCTGCTCACGGGTCATCTTCAGCTTATACTCCATGTGGATGTCACTGGTGGCCAGGAACACGTGAATACGGGGGTGCTTGGCTTCCTTCACCGCGTCCCAGGCGGCGTCGATGTCGCCTTTGGTACAGCGGGCCAGGCTGGCCACCGTGCAGTTCGTCACCGCGGCAGCGATGGTCTTGACGCTCTTGTGATCCATGGGAGAAGCGATGGCGAAGCCCGCCTCGATGACGTCCACGCCCAGAGCCTCCAGCTGACGGGCCATTTCGATCTTTTCGGACAGGTTCATGCTGCAGCCGGGAGATTGCTCGCCGTCCCGCAGCGTGGTATCAAAAATTCGGATGCGCTTCATCGTTCTTTACCTCCTGCAAATCGTCAATTTCCGTTCCGGGCAACAAAAAAAGCCTCCGCCTCTTCCTTTTTGAAGAGACGAAAGCTGTGCTTCCGCGGTACCACTCTCATTGGCAGAAATCTGCCCGCTTCCGGCATCGGTCCGGCGCTGCCGGACGAATCCCGCCTCTTTGGTAACGGTGAGGAAACCCGTTTCCGCCTAAACCTGCCGTCTCAGCGGAAATACTCAAGGGCCAGTGACATCCTTCCGCTGTGCATTGCCTCGCAGCACCCGGCAACTCTCTGAAGCGTCCCGGAAAGACTTTCTCCCTGTCATCGTATCTGGTTTTTTTGTTGTTGATTTATAAAATACAGGACGCCGTGCCGTTTGTCAAGCAGGAATTTTCCGCGGGACAGGTCCCGGGATCTTTTCCAAGACCTGCCCCGTTTCTTTTTCTTCACGTTTTCCGCCGCAGCAGGTGCTCCAGCCAGCTGCTCCCGGACGGCGTCCGAGTAGGCGCCAGCCGGATGGGATGCTCCAAATAATACGACTGCACCGACGCCTGTCCGCCGCCCGCCGGAGTGTAGCTGCCGTCCGGCAGCAGCCGGCGGGCCTGAGCATCGTCGGCCAGAATCCGCTCCAGATATCCGCACAGGAAGTCCCTGAGCTCCCGGCTTTCCACCGGACAGGCCGTTTCCACCCGCCGCTCCTGGTTGCGGGTCATGATATCCGCCGAGGAAAGATAGACCTGGCGCAGCTCCCCCTGACCGAAGCTGTAGATCCTGGAATGCTCCAGGAACCGCCCCACGATGCTGGTGACGGTGATGTTGTCCGTTTTTCCCGGGATCCCCGGCACCAGGCAGCAGATGCCGCGGACGATCAGATCCACCCGGACCCCGGCCTGAGAGGCCTGTGCCAGCTTGTCGATGAGCTCCCGCTCCGTCACGGCGTTGGTTTTGAGGATGATGCGGCCCCGGGGCCCCCGGGCGATCTCTCCGTCGATGAGCCGCAGCAGCGTGGGCTTCAGGGAAACCGGCGCCACCAGGAGCTTTTGATAGCTTCCCCGCAGATCCCCTACCAGCAGATTGCGGAAAAATGCCGCCGCGTCCTCCCCCAGGGTCTTGTCCGCACTCATGAGGCAAAAGTCGGTATAACGCCCGGCGGTGCGCTCGTTGTAATTGCCGGTGCCCACCTGGGTGATGTACGAAAATCCGCTGCGCTCCTGCCGGGTCACCACACACAGCTTGGCATGGCACTTGTACTCCGGGGGACCGTACAGGATGCGGCACCCCGCCTCCTCCAGCTCCCCGGCCCAGGTAATGTTGCGCTGCTCGTCGAACCTGGCCCGCAGTTCCACCAACACCGTCACGGCCTTCCCGTTCTCCGCCGCCGCGCACAGATGCTTGATGACGGCGGATTTCTCCGCCAGGCGGTAGACCGTCATCTGAATGGAGACCACCTTGGGGTCCGCCGCGGCCTCCTTCAAAAGCGTCAGAAAGGGATCCATGCTGTGATAGGGGTAAAACAGCAGCACATCCCGCTGACGGATCTGCCGCCACATGGGCACATCCCGCCGCAGGTACTCCGGCCAGGCGGGACTGTGGGGCGGATAGCACAGCCCCGGCTCCGCCGGAAGCGCATGGAGATAGCCCAAGTCCAGGGGGCAGTCCGACACAAAGCTCTGCGCCTGCTCCAGCCGCAGCCGCTCCAGCAGCGCCGCCCGCAAACCCGGTGCACGGCCCTGGAGCTCCAGCCGCACCGGGGCCAGCCGCTCCCGCTTGCGCAGCAGGCGGCGCATGCCGGTGCGCTGGTCTTCCCGGTCAAAGTAACCATCATAGAGGATGTCCGCGCTGCGGGTCACCCGCACCGCCGCCCGCTCCTCCACGGTGTAGAGCTTGAAGATCCGCTCCAGCTTGTGCAGCAGGATGGTCTCCGTCCGCACAAAGGTGCCGGCCCCCGGCAGCGGTATCACCGGCGGAATCCCCTCCGGTACCCCCACCACACCCAGCAGGCGATGCTTGCCGTCCCGCAGCAGCGCCGCAGCATACAGGGCCTTGTTCTTCAAATGGGGAAAGGGATGACTGGCGTCAATGATCTGCGGGATCAGCACCGGCCGGATGTTCTCCCGGTAGTACCGGCGGACGAACGCCCGCTCTTCTCCCCGCAGCTCTCCATAAGGCACGTCCCGCAGTCCATAGGCTGCCAGTTCGCCGGACAGCTGGGCATACACCTTGTCCCGGCGGCGCATCAGCGCCTCCGTCTCCCGGAAGATAGCCCCCAGCTGCTGATCCGGCGTGCGGCCGCCCTTGTTGTCCCGGCTCTCCGGGTCTGTCAGGCGGAGGTCGCACAGTCCCCCCACCCGCACCATGAAAAACTCATCCAGATTGCTGGAGAAAATGGCCAGGAACCGGGCTCGTTCCACAGGCGGCACCGACGGCGCCTCCGCCTCCTCCAGCACCCGCCGGTCGAACTGCAGCCAGCTCAGCTCCCGGTCCTGGGTATAGCTCAGATCCCAAGCAGGCGATGACACAAATACCCCTCCCTGACGCCGCAGCGGCTGACATACAGCTCCCCGCCGCACAGCGCCTTACATACTGCGTCCATCAAAATGATCCCCGGCAGAATCGTGTGCAGCCGGTCGGGGCAGGCGTCCAGAATCAGCCTCCGGGCCTGGCCGTCCCGCCGCAGCAGCAGCTCCCGCAGGCGGTGGAGCTCCGCAGGGGCGATCCGCCGCTCCGTCTCCGCCGCCCCGCGCCAGGCGTTGGCGATTTTCAGAACCGCCCGGGCGGTGCCCCCCACGCCGCACACCGTCTCCGCTTTTTTCTGGGGAAGATTCGCCTGCGCCAGGGCTTTTTTTACCGCTCTTTCCAGCTGTTCGATCTCCTCGCGCCGGGGCCACACCCGCCGGACATAACGGCTGAACAGGTTCAAGGACCCCACCGGCAGGCTCTGCGCCCGAAGGATCTGTCCCTGCCGCACCTCCACCAGCTCCGTGCTGCCGCCGCCGATGTCGAACATGGCGCCGTCCCGCAGGTCCAGGGTCCGCAGGGCGCCATAGTAGCCCAGCTCCGCCTCCATATCTCCTGGCACCACGTCCACCTCCAGGCCGCACGCCTTCCGGATGACAGCCAGAGCCTCCTCGGTATTGCGGATGTTTCGCAGGGAAGCCGTGGCGAATACGTGGACCCGCTCCAGCCCGACCAGACGCGCCAGGCGCTGGAAATGCGTCAGTGCCTGACAGGCCCGATGGATTCCCGCCTGAGAGAGCACCCCGTCCTCCACGCAGCCGGCCAGCCCCGCCATTTCCTTTTCAGAAAACAGCAGCTCGAAGGTTCCGCCGGGCCGCGTGTCGTACACCGACAGACGTATCGTATTGGACCCCAGGTCCACAACGGCGTATTGCATTCGTTTCCCCCCGTATGATGGCGTTCTTTGTTAGTGTGCCGCATTTTCTGTAAAATCCGATAGCATTCTTTTGTCAAATCCCGGGGAAATCCGGCGGCAGGACAAAAAAACCGGCGACATCTGTCGCCGGGAAACCGCTGCGGGGCGCTGCGCCCGCTCAATATACAGTTTTGAAATCCGTGAACACCCACCGATCCCCGGTGTAGACATAGGGGAAAGACCAGCTCTCCAGCCCCGTCACCGTCACGCCGTCTTGATCCAGCAGGTCCACTGTCACATTGACCCGGTAGCTGCCCGCCTCCGCCGATTCGATTTCAATCTGGACGGAGCCCTTGTCCGGGTCCGGGAGACGCCCCCGCCCGGTGACATACAGCACTCCTTCGATCTCCCGGTATGTGGGCGGGCCTCCGGAGAGCAGCCGCTCCGTCAGCTCCGGGGAAAACACACTGTTGAGATATGCCCGCAGGTCCTCCAGCTCTTCCATGCCCTCCGCCTTCACCTTGCGGTACACCGTGCCGTCCACCGTCACGTACTCCCCGCTGTCCGGCAGCGGCTCCAGAGTGAACCAATCGTAGGCCGCGGCAGCCCGCTGGTAGGCCGAGAGGATCTCTTCCTGGGAGATCCGGGGAGCCTCCCCCGCATCGGGCTCCTCCGGCCGCGCAGGCGCCGTCTCCTGCATTCCGCCGGCTCCGCAGCCGCACAGCAGCATCATCAGCAGCATCGGCCATATCCACGCCCGCTTCATTGCGATCCCCCCTCACGCCGGCCCGTAAAGGTCGGCCTTTTCCCGCTTTCAGCGTATCACAATTTTGAGGAAAAAGCTATGGGGGTTCGACATATTTTTCCTATTTTTGCAGGTCTCGCCCTAAAAAGAAAAAAGCCCACGCCTTCAGGCGCGGCTTCCTTGTTCCGATATGTTCTCTGCTCTCTCAGCGCTCACTGCAGCACCAGGCGTCATCAGCGAAGATCAGATCGTCCACATCCCGCGCGGACAGCCTCCGCAATTCCATACACACACCTCCTTTTCGGTTATCGTTGCACACAGTATATCACCCCGTGCAGCGCTTTTCAAGCGGACTTCCGGCGTTTTTTATGAAGTTTCTGTTAAATATTTGTATAAATCACCAATTTTTTCTGTGTCGTGGGCAAAATGACCGGAAGGATCCGTATTTCCCCCGCCCGGGAGGCGTTCTTTGTCTATTTTTTCTCTCGCTCCGCCTCTCCAGCTATGTTATAATGACCTGCAGATTTTTGAAGCGAAACATTTTCCGCGCCTGCAGGCGCGGCTTTTCCGGCGAAGGAGGCCGTTTTTTCACATGAGAAAACACCGTCGTCCCCGCCGCGCGGCGCGGGCAGCCCTTGTTCTGGCACTGTGCGCAGCGCTGGTACTGTTCATCCACTGGAGCAATTCCGCCCTTCAGGTCACAACTGCCGACGCCGTCCTCTCCGGCCTGCCGGAGGGCTTTGACGGATGCCGGGTGGTGGTGCTGGGAGATCTGCACACCGCTGTCTTCGGACCGGACAATGAAGCCCTGCTCCGGACCGTTGGGGAACAGGACCCGGCATATATTTTCCTGGTGGGCGACCTGCTGGACTGCCGCCGGCCCGTGCCGGACGGGTATGTGGAGACGGTGGCGGGCGGTCTGGCCTCCATCGCACCCACCTACTATGTCACCGGCAACCACGAATGGGCCCTGGGCGGCGTGCCCGCCCTGAAAAAGGCCTTGTCGGACAGCGGGGTAAGCGTGCTGTCCAACACCTTTGTGCCACTGACCCGGAACGGAGACACCCTGGTGCTGGCCGGCATCGACGATCCCAACGGCTACGCCGACCAAAAGCCCCCGGAGGCCGTGGCGCAGGAGGTGTCCGAAGCCTGGGGCGACGGTTTCTGGATGCTGCTGGCCCACCGCAACGACCTCTTTCCCCACCATTACAGCCTGCTGGGAGCGGATCTGGTGATCTCCGGCCACGGTCACGGCGGATTGATCCGTCTGCCTTTCACCGACGGCCTGATCTCCACGGATCACACCCTGTTCCCCTCCTATACCGCGGGGCTTTACGAGAAAAACGGCTCCACACTGTTTGTCACCCGTGGACTGGGCAATTCCGGTCCTTCCTTCCGGCTGTTCAACCGCCCGGAGATCGCCGTTTTGACACTGCATCGAGGTAACGCATGATAGAATTTGACGCTGGACAATTCGATATTGCGGTGGTGGGCGCCGGCCACGCCGGCATTGAGGCCGCCCTGGCAGCGGCCCGCCTGGGGCTTTCCACCGTGATCTTCACCATCAACCTGGATGCAGTGGGCAACTTGCCCTGCAATCCCGCCATCGGCGGAACCGCCAAGGGCCATCTGGTGAGGGAACTGGACGCTCTGGGAGGCGAGATGGCCAAGGCCGCGGACGAGTGCTGCATCCAGTACCGCCTGCTCAACCGCGGCAAGGGCCCTGCGGTGTGGAGCCTCCGGGCCCAGGCGGACCGCCGGAAGTATCAGGAGCGGATGAAGCGCGCCCTGGAAGATCAGCCGGGCCTTACCGTCCGCCAGGGCGAGGTGGTGGACATCCGGACAACGGGCGGCGCCGTCTCCGGCGTGGTGCTCTCCACCGGCGCGGTATTCTCCGCCCGGGCGGTGATCCTGGCCACCGGAACCTACCTCGCCGGCCGGACCATTGTGGGCGAGTGCGTGGAGGACTCCGGTCCCGACGGGATGCATGCCGCCCGGCGATTGACAGGGAGCCTGCTCCGGCTGGGCCTGCCCCTGCGCCGGTTCAAGACCGGAACTCCGCCCCGGGTCCACGCCGCCACGGTGGACTTTGATGAAATGGAGATCCAGCACGGTGATGAGCTGCCGCTGCCGTTTTCCTACTCCACCTCACAGCCGCCGAAAAACCAGGCGGTGTGCTATCTCACCTGGACCACCGAGGAGACCCGGCGCATCGTCCGGGAAAACCTGGACCGGGCGCCCATGTACTCCGGCGTCATCGAGGGCGTGGGCCCCCGGTACTGTCCCTCCTTTGAGACAAAGATCGTCCGCTTCCCGGACAAGCTCCGCCATCAGCTCTTTGTGGAGCCCATGGGGCTCAATACCCGGGAGCTGTACATTCAGGGCTTCTCCTCCTCCATGCCGGAGGAGGTACAGCTCCAGATGCTTCACAGCGTGCCGGGGCTGCGCCGGGCGGTGATGACCCGTCCCGCCTATGCCATCGAATACGACTGCATCGACCCTCTGGCCCTGCGGCCCACCCTGGAGTGCAAGACCGTGCCCGGACTCTACGGCGCGGGACAATTCAACGGCTCCTCCGGCTACGAGGAAGCGGCGGTCCAGGGCTTCATGGCCGGCGTCAACGCCGCCCGGAAGCTCCGGGGACAGGATCCCTTCCTGCTCTCCCGCAGCGAAAGCTACATCGGCACCCTCATCGACGACCTGGTCACCAAGGGCACCAACGAGCCCTACCGGATGATGACCTCCCGCAGCGAGTACCGCCTGCTGCTGCGCCAGGACAACGCCGACCAGCGTCTCACCCGCCGGGGCTGGGAGATCGGCCTGGTGTCCCGGGAGCGGCTGGAAGCCGTGGAGGAGAAATACGCCGCGGTGGACCGGGAGATCCGCCGCCTGGCCCACACCGGCGCCGCCCCTTCTCCCGCGCTTTCCGCCCTGCTGGCGGAGAAGGGCACCGCCGACGCCCCGGACGGCGCCCCGCTCCTGGCTCTGCTGCGCCGCCCCCAGCTCCACTATGCCGATCTGGCTCCCTTTGATCCGGAGCGCCCCGTCCTATCTCCCGACGCGGCGGAACAGGTGGAGATCCGGATAAAGTACGAGGGCTATATTCAGCGCCAGCAGCGTCAGGTGGAGGACTTCCGGCGGATGGAGGCCCGCCGCCTGCCGCCGGATCTGGACTATGCCTCCATTCAGGGGCTGCGGCTGGAGGCCCGGGAGAAGCTGGCCGCCGTGCGCCCCCTGGACCTGGGACAGGCGGGGCGCATTTCCGGCGTCTCACCCGCCGACATCGCCGCACTGATGATCTGGCTGGAACATGCCGCCCGCCGCGCCCCGCGCGGGGACGCCCTCACATAACGAAGGAGGACCCCTCTGATGCTCATTGATCTCACCCATACCATCGTCCCGGACATGCCCATGGCCCCCGGCTCCGAGCCCCTGGCTCTGGCCGCCACCGGCTCCCTCACCCGCACCGGTTCCCGGGACACCCTGCTGACCCTGCCCTCTCACACCGGCACCCACATGGACGCCCCCGCTCACCTGCTGCGGGAGGGTTCGTCTCTGGACGTGCTGCCGGTATCCCAGTTCTGCGGTCGGGCCGTGGTGCTGGACGTAACAGACCTGACCGGCGCCGCCATCACCGCCGACTGGCTCCGTGCCCAGAACGGTCTCCTCCACACGGCGGACTTCGTCCTTTTCTACACCGGCTGGGAGACCCGCTGGGGAAGCGGCGCCTACTTTGCCCCGGGCTTCAGTGTGCCTGACGAGGAGGGTGCCCGGTATCTGGTCTCCTGCGGACTCAAGGGCGTGGGCACCGACGCCTGGAGCGTGGACGCCCCGGACCGTCCGAACCGCCCTGTCCACAGGGCGCTGCTGGGCGGCGGACTGGTGATCCTGGAAAGCCTGTGCCTGCGGAAGGTGGCTCCCCGGCAGGCTTTCCAGCTCATTGCCCTGCCTTTGAAATTTGAAAATGCCGACGGCGCCCCTGTCCGGGCCGTGGCGGACTTTCGGGACACGTCCGGAAAGGAGATGGATCAGCCGTGAGAACGTTTCTTGCCATCGTGGTGTGCAAGCTGCTCCGCGTGATCGGGAAGCTGGTGGGCAAGGGCAGCTCCCTGCCCGGCCAGGTCGCCCTGCGGCTCTGTCCCGACGTTCTGGCCCGGGTGCGCCTGCCCCGGCACATCATCGCCGTCACCGGCTCCAACGGCAAAACCTCCACAGTGGAGATGATCGCCGCCATCCTTCGCGCCGACGGACGCACCGTGATCTACAACGCCGAGGGCTCCAACCAGATCGAAGGCGTCACCACCCTGGTGCTCTCCAATGCCTCCCTCACCGGCCATGTCCGGGGAGACGTGCTGCTCATTGAATCCGACGAGCGCTATGCCGCCCGCACCTTCCGCTTTTTCCATCCCACCCAGTTCGTCGTCACGAATCTCTACCGGGACCAGCTCACCCGCAACGGCCATCCCGAGTGGGTCTACGACGCCATCCTTCCCGCTCTGCATCCCGACACCCAGCTGATCCTCAACGCCGACGACCCTCTCTCCAGCTGCTTCGGCCGGGACCGGAAGAACGTGGTGTGGTTCGGCCTGGACCGCTGGGCAGGATCTTCCGACGCCCCCGGCGGCGTCTATCATGACGGCGCCTGCTGCCCCGTGTGCCACGGCCCCATGGTCTATGACTACGTCCACTACAACCACATCGGAGCCTACCGCTGCACCGTCTGCGGCCATCACCGCCCCCAGCCCGACTTTGCCGCCGTGGATCTGGACCTGGAGCACGGCGTGCTGACCCTGGGCGAAGGCGCCGCCATCCAGCTGGCCTTCCGCAGCATCTACAACGTCTACAACATCCTGGCCGCCTATGCCGTGTGCCGCACCTGCGGCGTGACGGCGGATACGGCCGCCGGCGTCATCAGCAGCTATGTGCTGAAAAACGGCCGGATGCAGACCTTCACTCTGGGCGGCCATCACGGCACGCTCTTGACCAGCAAGCACGAAAATTCCATCGCCTACGACACGAATCTGCGCTATATCCGCCAGCAGGCGGAAACTCCCTGTGTGGTGCTGGTGATCGTGGACGCGGTGAGCCGGAAGTATTTCACCAGTGAGACCAGCTGGCTGTGGGACATCGACTTCGATCAGCTGGACTGCCCCCGGGTGCGGCAGGTGATCCTGGCTGGACGGTACTGCAACGATCTGGCGGAGCGGTTCTCTTTCACCGGCCTCCCCGCGGAAAAGCTGCAGGTCTGTTCCACCGTCCGGGAGGCCTGCGGGCTGCTGCTGACGGAGGACAGCGGCGAGGACCTGTATGTAGTCACCTGCTTTTCTGTCCGGGACAAGCTGCAGGACCTGCCGGACGTGAAGAAGGAGGCCTGAGCCATGGAATTCCGTTTCGTGCACTTTTATCCCGATCTTATGAACCTCTACGGCAGCTACGCCAATCTCTCGGTCCTGCGCCGCCGGCTGGAGGCCGCGGGCCACGCCGTCCGGGTGGACCGTGTGGAGCCGGGCGCTCCGGCGGGAGATCTCTCAGATGCCGATTTCCTCTTTATGGGCGCCGGCACGGAGCGGCGCCAAAAAGCCGCTCTGGCGGACTTTCTCCGGTACGGCGACCAGGTGCGGACCGCCGCTGAGAGCGGAACGCCCATGCTCTTTGCCGGCACCGCCATGGAACTGCTGGGCGCTTCCATCACCGACGCCGACGGCACGGTCTTTCCCGCCCTGGGCCTGGCGGCCTTCACCTCCGTCCAGGGCCGTACCCGCTTCGTGGAGGATGTATACGGCAGCACGGACCTCTTTCCCGAAGCGGTGGTGGGCTTCATGAACAAATGCAGCCGCATTGAGGGAGTGGAGACGCCTCTGCTGACCCAGGTGGTGATGGGCTGGGGCAACACCGGCCAACGGACGCCGGAGGGCTTCCACCGCGGCAATGTGTTCGCCTCGGAGCTCACCGGTCCGCTGCTGGTGAAAAACCCCCGGCTGCTGGATGAAGTGGCAGGGATCCTCTGCCGGCGCCGGGGCCTGTCCCTTCCTCCGGCGGGCGAGGAGGGAAGATGGGCCGCGGCGGGCTATGCCGTCACGGCGGAGCAGCTGCGGCTGCGCAGCGAGAAGCGCTGATCTGAAAATCCCGGCCCGCGTCTGCGGCACGGTTTGAAAGAGCCTTGCGACAGCACCCCCGCACAGGAAGCTGCTTCCTGTGCGGGGGTGCTGTTTTGTGGAGCAAATCCGCTCCCGCAGCATGGCCGGTGCTGTCTCTCACTCCAGATTCAGGCGGTTCTTCAGGAAATACACCGTGACCGCATAGAACAACGCGCCGTACACAGCGAGCACCGCAGCCATCAGTCCAATGCCGGCATGAATACCGGCCATACCGCTGAGCTGGATGTTCAGTCCCAGCAGGAAATAGTGAAGAGGTCCCTCGTCCAGCAGCACGATCAGCAGTGTGCCCGCCAGCTGACTGGCAAACTGGAACACGAAAAAGAACACCACGGACCAGGCGATCTTGTGGGCGGAAAAGCTGTAGCCCACCGCCATGGACGCATAGAACTGCAGCGCAAAGGCCACGCAGGCCAGAAACACCAGGATCAGCAGTTCCAGCACGATGGCGGTGCCGTTGAGGGCATAGTAAGCGGTGAGTTCCCGGAACATCTGCCCCAGCCCCCGCACAATATCCCCCACCAGACCCGCCCGGTAGCCCAGGATCAGAAAGGACAGCATCACCACCGCGCCGGTGGCCAGATACCACACCGAGGTCACGATGAGCTTGCTCCACACGTGCTGATGTACCGACACCGGCAGGGTAAACATCACATAGCCCTCGTCTCCCAGAAGATTCCGGTAAAACCGCTGGAGCATCAGGAAAAAGCACACGAAGCAAACGCCCATCACCGC
>CALWXI010000158.1 GCA_944385455.1 uncultured Oscillospiraceae bacterium
ACCACCGCCAAGGAGCAAAAGCGCATCCTGGACGCCGCGTCCCGGGGGGCGGTGGACCTGCTCATCGGCACCCACAAGCTGCTGCAAAAGGGCGTGGTGTTCAAGGATCTGGGGCTGCTGGTCATCGACGAGGAACAGCGCTTCGGCGTCACCCACAAGGAGCGGCTCAAGGAGATGAGCCGCCAGGTGGACGTGCTGACCCTCTCCGCTACCCCCATCCCCCGGACGCTGAACATGGCCCTCTCGGGCCTGCGGGATATGTCCGCCATCGAGGAGCCCCCCGCCGACCGCCAGCCGGTGCAGACCTATGTGCTGGAGCACGACTGGGCCATCGTCGAGGACGCCATGCGCCGGGAGCTGAGCCGGGGCGGGCAGGTGTACTACCTGCACAACCGGGTGGAGAGCATCGACCTCACCGCCGCCCGCATCCAGAAGATGCTGGGGCCAGAGGTACGGGTAGTGACGGGCCACGGCAAGATGGGCGAGCAGGAGCTCACCGCCGTCATGCAGGCCATGGTGGACGGAGAGGCGGACGTGCTGGTGTGCACCACCATCATCGAGACCGGCATCGACATCTCCAACGTCAACACCCTCATCATCGAGGACGCCGACAGGATGGGCCTGGCCCAGCTCCACCAGATCCGGGGCCGCATCGGCCGCAGCTCCCGCCGGGCCTACGCCTACCTCACCTACCGCCGGGGCAAGGTCCTCCAGGAGACGGCGGCCAAGCGCCTGGCCGCCATCCGGGAGTACGTGGAGTTCGGCTCCGGCTTCAAGATCGCCATGCGGGATCTGGAGATCCGGGGCGCGGGGAACCTGCTGGGCCCCGAGCAGTCCGGCTACCTCATGAGCGTGGGCTACGACCTGTACCTGAAGCTCCTGGAGGAGGCCGTTCTGGAGGAGCGGGGGGAGGAAAAGCAGATCGAGACGGAATGCGCCGCCGACCTCACCGTCAGCGCCAACATCCCCGAGCGGTATGTTCCCTCCGCCGAGCAGCGCATGGACCTCTACCGGCGCATCGCCGCCGTCCGCACCAACGACGACGCCTCGGACCTCCTGGACGAGATGCTGGACCGCTACGGCGAGGCCCCCAAGTCCGTGCTGGCCCTTTTGGACGTGGCCCTGCTGCGGGCCGCGGCGGCCAAGGCGGGAGTGTCCGACATCTCTCAGAAGAAAGATGTGCTGCGGCTGCAGCTGGGGCGGTTCCAGCCCCAGGCGCTGGTGCAGGTGTGCGGTCTGGCCAAGTACAAGTTCCGGCTGACCCTGGCGGCGGGAGACATCCCGTCTCTTTCCCTGAAGCTCAAGCCCGGGGAGGATGTGCTGGAGGCCGCCCTCACCCTGGTGGAGGATTTGAAGCTGGCCGCCGGAGAAAAAAGAGAATAACGCGCCCTCTCCCGGCATAGAGATGGAAGGACGAGCCGGGAGAGGAGCTGGAGCATATGAAACTGCGCATCATTGGCCTGGCCCTGTCGCTGTCCCTGGTCCTCACCGCCTGCGGCGGGGAGGGAGACGGCGGGGGCCGGGCGTCGTTTTTGGGCCGGGCGGCGGGCATCTCCGAAGAGGAGACGCTGCTGACGGTGGACGGGCGGGCGGTGCCGGGGTGGCGGTATCTCTACTGGCTCGCCGCCGCCTGTGACCAGCTGGCGGAGGAGTACCGGGCGGCGGGGAAGGAGCTGGACTGGCAGGCCGGGACGGAACAGGGCACTCCCGCCCAGTGGGCGCTTCGTCAGGCCCTGGCGGACACCGCTCTGTACGCCACCGTGGAAAACTGGGCGGAGCGGTACGGCTGCGCTCTTACGGAGTCGGACCGGCAGCAGCTGGAGACGGACTGGGAGGAGCAGGCCGGGGACGGTGAAGAGGCGGCGTTGGCCGAGCTGCGGAATCGGGGACTGGACCGGGAGCGGGCGCAGGAGCTGGCGGGAGTGGGACTGCTGTACGCCCAGCTGTGCGTGCTGGCGGCGGGGGACGGCCGCGCCGCGGCGGAGCCGGAGGCGCTGGAGGCCCTTGCCGGGGAGGCGGGGTATGTCACCGTGGACCGGATCCTCATCCCCGCCGGAGACGGCGCGGCGGACCGGGCGGCGGAGGCCTTCGCCGCCCTCAACGGCGCCTCGGACACGGCTGCGGTCTTCGCGGAGCTCTCCGCCGCCGGCGCCGATCCCGCCGGGGCGCGGACCCTGCTGCCGGGGGACGGCACGCTGGACCCGGAGCTGGAGCAGGCGGCGCTGGCTTTGGAGGAGGGACAGTGCTCCGGGATCCTGGAGACGGCGGAGGGCTACTCCATTCTGCGCCGCCTGCCCACGGACACCGCCGCGGTGGAGACGGCCTTTCTGGACCGGCGGCTTCAGGACGCGGCGGCCGCCGCGGACATCCGCACCGGGGAGGACTACGCCTCCCTGGATCCCGCCGCCTTCTACCAGGCGCTGGAGGCTCTGCGGCAGGCGGGAGCCTGACCGGGACGGGAGGGGTTTTCGTCAAGGTGACGAAAACCCTTTCTGTTTTGTCAAAGATTTAACGAATCTGCCGGAGGCGCAAGATTGCCATTGACGCAGGCCGAAAAACCCACTATAATCGAAACTGTAAGGTCCGCCGGAGACCGGCCCGAGACGTCGGGTCCCGCCGCGTCGGATTTCCTGAATCTGGTATCCTGGGCGGCATGAAGCCGCCAATTCAAAATGAAAAACGGAGGAACACCATGAAAGATCTTTACGTCGTGAATTGCTGCAGAACCGCTATCGGATCCTTTGGCGGCTCCCTGAAGAACACCCCCGCCACCGAGCTGGGCGCCATTGTCGTCAAGGAAGCTCTCTCCCGTGCCGGCGTGAAGCCCGAGCAGGTGGATGAGGTCATGTTCGGCTGCATCCTGACCGCCGGTCTGGGCCAGAACGTGGCCCGCCAGGTGGCTGTCAAGGCCGGCATTCCCTACTCCGTTCCCGCCTATACCGTGGGCATGGTGTGCGGTTCCGGCATGAAGTCCGTCATCGAGGGCGCCCGCTCCATCCTGGCCGGCGACTCCGACGTGGTGGTCTGCGGCGGCACCGAGAACATGAGCGCCGCTCCCTTTGCCGCTCCCGACGCCCGCTGGGGCGCCCGCATGGGCGACAAGAAGCTGGTGGACACCATGATCAAGGACGGCCTGTGGGACGCCTACAACAACTACCACATGGGCACCACCGCCGAGAACATCAACGACATCTGGGGCATCACCCGTCAGGAGCAGGACGCCTTCGCCGCCGCTTCCCAGCAGAAGGCCTGCGCCGCCCGGGATTCCGGCCGTTTTGACGAC
>CALWXI010000159.1 GCA_944385455.1 uncultured Oscillospiraceae bacterium
GCAGATCCTGCCCGTTTTTCAGCGCCTGGGCCTCCGCCTGGATCAGCCGGGAGGTGGCGTTGTAGATCCGCACCGTGCCGGTGCCGGAGATGCCCGTCAGTTTCTTGCCGGCCACCAGCGTCCGGCAGCGGGTCACGTCCTCTTTGGTTTTTGCTCAGCTTGATCTGGCAGCCGTAGCACTCCGCCACCTGCTCGCCGTCCAGCCACAAACTGCCCCAGGTACCGCTTGCCGGACGGTATGGAAGTGTTCTCTTGGGAACAGTCTTTGCCGCCGCTGTGCCGAGACCATGCAGATAACGATACAAGCCTCGATACCTCCGGGCAGACGCTGGATGCTTCCGGAGCGCATGAGGCTTGTATCGTCCTGTATTTCATCGCAGATTTCAAAAGGGCTGAGAGGATGCGGCTGGCAAAGCGGCAGGAATCCTCCCCCGGCGGTGGAGACCTTACGGAATCTCAGGCGCGCACCCGTTGGAGCTGCTGCTTCTATAGACGGCCAGGATCCGGCCTGCCGCTTCCCGCTTGCTGATGCGGTTGTCCATGGCGAGTTTTTCGATATAGTGGTGAGTCTCCTCCTCTGACATGCCCAGGCACTGGATCAGGGCCCATTTGGCCCGGTTCACAAGGCGGATCTCCTGAATTTTTTCCTCCACAGAGGCCTGCTTTTCCCCCAGACGCCGCAGCCGCTCCCGGACGGCGCAGAGGACCTGCAGCGAATGGGTGACCATCTGGGTGGAGGTGGGTTTGGAGAGCGTGAGGACGCCATGTTCCGTCACCTTGTCGTAGACGTCCTCCAAAAGTTCGCTGCGTACAAACAGCAGCACGCCTGCGTCGCTGCGTCCGCAGATGTCGATGGCCAGCTGCACGCCGAAGTCATCCGGCAGCGGTGCGTTGATGAGCACCATGTCGTACTGCCTGCCGGCCAGCGTTCGGCGCGCTTCCCCGGTGCTTTTGACCACGGTCACCGGCCAATAGAGGGAGGGCGGCAGCAGTGCCGTGAGCGTCTGGGCAAACTTCTCCCCGGCGGAAACCAGGAGGACACTGTATGTACGTTCTTGGAATACCATGGACTCCCTCCTTCCGGTAAGGGATAAAAGCGCGGTTCAGCTCCCGCTGTAAGCCGCCAGGATGACAGGCGGCAGATGGTCCCGGACAAAGGCGCTGGAAGCGGCGGCGGCCCGGGCCTCCTCCAGGGAGGCGGGCAGGCGGCGGAACGCTTTCAGCTGCTCCGCAGACGCCTCATACAGATTGAGGTCCGCGCTGGGCGGGAGAGGCAGGCTCCGGCGGAGACCATCCAGCCCCGCCTGGATCAGCAGGGCAAAGGCGATATAGGGATTGGCTGCTGGATCCGGAGAACGCAGTTCCACCCGACGGTACTCGCCCTGAGCGGCGGGGACCCGAATCAGCTGAGAGCGGTTCTGGGAGGACCAGGTGATGTAGCCGGGCGCTTTGCTGCTGCCAAGGCGCAGGTAGGATTCCCGGCAGGGATTGAGAAATACGGTGATGTCGCAGGCGTGTTCCAACAGGCCCGCGATGACGGCGGGCATGGGATCGGCCCCGGTGCCGCCGCGGACGGAGAGATTGATATGCAGGCCGCTGCCGGGAGCGTCGCTGAGGGGTTTGGGAGAAAAGTCCGCCCACAGTCCGCTGCGTCCCGCAATGGTCTGCACCACCGCGCGGAAGGTCACCGCGTTGTCCGCCGCCGTCAGGGGATCGGAGTAACGGAAGTCAATTTCATTTTGACCCGGACCCTCCTCATGATGGGAGCTTTCCGGACGGATGCCCATCTGCTCCAGTGTCAGGCAGATTTCCCGGCGCACATTTTCGCCCTTGTCCATGGGAGCGATGTCCATGTAGCCCGCATGGTCGTAAGGTTCGGCGGTGGGAGCGCCGTTTTCGTCGGTTTTGAAGAGGTAAAACTCCATCTCCGCGCCGAAAGAAAAGGCGTATCCGGCGGCTTTGGCCTCCTCCACGGCCGTCCGGAGCAGATGCCGGGCATCGGCCTCAAATACGGAGCCGTCCGGCTGGGTAATGTCACAGAACATGCGCACCACCTTGCCGTTTTCCGCCCGCCAGGGCAGCTCAGAGAGGGTGGAGGGATCCGGCCGCAGGAACAGGTCGGAGCGGACCTCGCCGCCGAAGCCAGCGATGGCAGAGGCGTCGAAGGCCATTCCGTCAGTAAAGGCCCGCCGGAGCTCTCCGGGCATGATGGAGATGTTTTTCTGCCGTCCGTAGACGTCGCAGAAGGCCAGACGGATGAATTTGACATTCTCCTCCTCCACGTACTGCATGACCTCTTGGGCTGTGTACTTCATGGCGATACCTGCTTTCTGTTTGATCAATTTGCAACGTACATTTGACGGTAAGGAGTGCTGGAGTCCGGTGTCACCACGGTAAACGGGGCGTTCAGGAGTTCCGCCGGATTTTCTCCGAACAGGTGCCCGAAGGCCTCCAGTTCCGCTCGGATCTCCTCCAGATCTTCCGGCGCGGCCGGCCGGGCGGTGACTTGAGCGGGGAAGAGCACGTCCCCGCAGGCGGAGCGAAGGAACACCTTTCCGCCGTGCATCCCCGTGCAGGGGAAATTTCCCACAATGGGCTGCGGACCGGGGTGGAGGCCCAGCACCACGATGATGCCGCCGGCCTGATATTCTCCCAGAAAGCTCCCGGCGCGGCCGCCGATGACCATCACAGGCCGCCGGTCCGCGTAGGCTTTCATGTGGACGCCGGCGCGGTATCCGGCGTCGTCCCGGATATAGATGGTGCCGCCGCGCATAGCGTAGCCCGCCGCGTCTCCCACGCTGCCGTGGACTACGATGGTACCGGCATTCATGGTGTCGCCCACGGCGTCCTGGGCATTGCCGTCCACCTGGATGGAGGCGCCGTTGAGATAAGCGCCCAGGGCGTTTCCGGGAATCCCGCCGATGGAGATGCGGCAGTCCGAGAGGCCTGCGCCGATGAAGCGCTGGCCCAGGCAGTTTTCGATGCGGCATTCCCCGCCGGCGCTCCGCACGGCTTTATTGAGCGCCTGATAAGAAAGAGAGGATGCATTGATTACCATAGTATCATACCTCCGCGTATTTTCAATCGGAAGATTGCGGCTGCGGGTCATTCTCCGGCGTGGGAGACGCCCAGCACCCGCAGTTCCCGGTCCGTGAGACCGATGCCCCGGAGCATCAGGCGGTTGCCCCGCAGGGCTTCGATGGAGTTGATGCCCATGCCGCCCATGAATTCCTTGATCTCGTGCTTCCAGGCGGTCATCAGATTGACGAGCCGCCGGCTGCCCTCATCCGGGTCCAGCCGGGCCACCAGCTCCGGACGCTGGGTGGCGATGCCCCAGTTGCACCTGCCGCTCTGGCAGGTGCGGCACAGGCGGCAGCCCAGCGCCAGCAGGGCCGCGGTGGCCACATAGCAGGCGTCAGCGCCCAGGGCCACTGCCTTGATGACATCGGCGGAGGAGCGGATACTGCCTCCGGCGATGATGGAGACCTGTCCCCGGATCCCTTCGTCCCGCAGCCGCTGGTCCACGGCGGCCAGCGCCAGCTCCACGGGGATGCCCACATTGTCCCGGATGCGGGTGGGCGCCGCGCCGGTGCCGCCCCGGAATCCATCGATGGCGATGATATCGGCGCCGCTGCGGGCGATGCCGCTGGCGATGGCGGCGATGTTGTGGACGGCGGCCACCTTGACGATGATGGGTTTTTTGTATTCTGTGGCCTCCTTCAGGGAGCACACAAGCTGACGCAGGTCCTCAATGGAATAGATGTCGTGATGCGGAGCGGGGGAGATGGCGTCGGCGCCCTCGGGCACCATACGGGTGCGGGACACGTCCCCCACGATCTTGGCGCCCGGAAGGTGTCCGCCGATGCCGGGCTTGGCGCCCTGGCCCATCTTGATCTCAATGGCGGCGCCGGCTTCCAGGTAGTCCTTGTGAACGCCGAAGCGTCCGGAGGCAACCTGTACCACGGTGTTGGCGCCGTAGCGGTAGAAGTCCTCGTGGAGGCCGCCTTCACCGGAGTTGTAGCAGATCCCCAGAGCCTCCGCCGCCCGGGCCAGGCTGGCGTGTGCGTTGTAGCTGATGGAGCCGTAGCTCATGGCGGAGAACATCACCGGCATGCTCAGCTCCAGCTGGGGAGGCAGAGTACAGTCCAGACGTCCCCAGACGTCCCGTTTCACGTCCGTGGGCTTTTTTCCCAGGAACACCCGGGTCTCCATGGGTTCCCGCAGGGGGTCGATGGAGGGGTTGGTCACCTGAGAGGCGTTGATGAGGAGCCTGTCCCAGTAGATGGGAAGGGGTTTGGGGTTTCCCATGGAGGAGAGCAGGACTCCGCCGGAGCCCGCCTGCTTGTAGACCTCCCGGATGGTGTCGGCATCCCAGTTGGCATTCTCCCGCAGCTGACAGCCGCTTTTGACGATTTTCAGCGCCCGCGTGGGGCAGAGGGCCACACACCGCTGGCAGTTGACGCACTTGCTCTCATCCGCCAGCATGACGTGATGGGCCTCGTCATAGCGGTGTACGCCGTTGGCGCACTGCTGCGCACAGATGCGGCACCGGGTGCAGCGGCTGTCGCTGCGCACCACCTCGTATTCCGGATAGAAATCTTGGATTTTCATCAGTAAGCGCCCTCCTTTACCCGGATGATCACCGGCTCGCCTCCCATGGGGGAGCGGAGATGCTCCGCATCCGGCGCGATGGCCCGGATGGCTGCCTCCTCACTGGCAATGTATACCAGATCCTCCTTCTCTGCGACCACCATGCTGCGCAGCTTCAGCCGGTCGTTGAGGGCCATGAGCCCGCCGCTGAAGCCCAGAATGATGGAGAAGGGGCCGGTCACCAGCAGGCTGGGAAACACGGTGCGCAGATAGGTCAGGACTTCCCGCTCTTCAGGGGGGCGGCGGGCAATGGTGCTCCAGAAGGGGGCGGCCGTGACCGCGGCAGCCTCGGTGAGGCTCAGCTTCTGGCGGCGCAGAAGGTAGTCCAGCATATAGGTGAGGACCTCCGTGTCGGTTTGGAGCGTGCACTGGTAACCGAACATTTCGATGAAGCGGCGGTTGGCGTCATAGGAGGAGATCTCGCCGTTGTGGACCACGGAGTAGTCCAGCAGGGCGAAGGGATGGGCGCCGCCCCACCAGCCCGGGGTGTTGGTGGGATAGCGGCCGTGGGCGGTCCAGCAGTAGCCTCGGTAGGTCTCCAGGCGGTAGAACCTGCCGATTTCCTCGGGATATCCCACGCCCTTGAAGACTCCCATATTCTTGCCGCAGGAGAAGACATATGCTCCGGGGATCTCCGTGTTGAGCCGCATCACGGTGCGGACCACGAATTCCCGCTCGTCCACCTGCATGGCACGCAGGGCCGAGCGCAGAGGAGCGGCAAAATACCGCCAGATCAGAGGTTCGTCGGTGATCTGGGGCATTTTTTCCACCGGGATCTCCTCGGCCAGGACGATATCGAAGCGTTCCTTCAAAAATGCCTCGCAGGTCCGGCGGGTATTGTGGTCCCGGAAAAACAGATGAAAGGCAAAGAAATCCCGGTATTCGGGATAGATGCCGTAGCCGGCGAAGCCGCCGCCCAGACCGTTGGAGCGGTCGTGCATGGGCTTCATGCTGTCAATGACGGCCTGGCCGCTCATACGCCGGCCTTCACGGGAGATAACGGCGGAGACCGCGCAGCCGGAGGGGATGCGCACTTGTCCTTCCAGTGATTTCATGGGTGATCATCCTTTCGGAAGAATAAAAAAGGATGTTCATCCTGGAAAGGGCAGACCCCTCCCGGAGATGAACATCCTTGTTCTTGGTAAAAAAATACTCCCGGAGCCGTTCTTTGTCAAGAAAACCGCGTGCCAAAAAAACGGGGCGGTTCCGATTGATTTTTGGAGGATCTGCCATTGACGGGGCAAATATCCCGGGCGTATAGTAAGCGCATCAAACGACGATGGCGTCGCGGAAGGAAACTTCTGCCGACGTCATCGCCGTTTTTTTATTTTTTGTGTGAGGTGAACCGTTATGATGATACCGGAGTATTTTGGCAGCATGGTATTTGACGACCGGGTGATGAAAGCCCGTTTGTCCGCAGATGTCTACCGCTCTTTGAGAAAGACCATTGACGACGGGACAAAGCTGGATCTGTCCGTGGCCAATGCCGTGGCCGACGCCATGAAGGACTGGGCGGTGGAGAAGGGAGCCACTCATTTTACCCATTGGTTCCAGCCCATGACCGGGATCACGGCAGAAAAGCACGACAGCTTCATCACCCCTGCCCCGGATGGCCGGGTGATCCTGGAGTTTTCCGGAAAAGAACTCATCAAGGGAGAGCCCGACGCCTCCTCGTTCCCCTCCGGCGGACTGCGGGCCACCTTTGAGGCCCGGGGCTATACTGCCTGGGACCCCACGTCCTATGCCTTTGTCAAGGGCAAGACGCTCTGCATCCCCACGGCCTTCTGCTCCTACGGAGGCGAGGCGCTGGACAAGAAAACCCCTCTGCTGCGCTCCATGGAGGCGCTGAACCGCCAAGCCCTGCGGATCCTGCGGCTGTTCGGCAATGAAGATGTCCGGCGCGTGAGCACCTCTGTGGGTCCGGAGCAGGAGTATTTTCTGGTGGATGCGGAGCTTTACCGGCGCCGTCCCGATCTGATCTATACCGGCCGGACGCTCTTCGGAGCCCGTCCGCCCAAGGGACAAGAGCTGGACGATCACTATTTCGGCACCATCAAGCCCCGGGTGGCGGCCTACATGGAAGACCTCAACCAGGAGCTGTGGAAGCTGGGCATCCTGGCCAAGACCGAGCATAACGAGGTGGCCCCCGCTCAGCATGAGCTGGCTCCCATCTACACCACCACCAACCTGGCCACCGACCACAACCAGCTGACCATGGAGATTATGCAGACGGTGGCCGCCCGCCATGGTCTGGTGTGCCTGCTGCATGAAAAGCCCTTCGCCGGCGTCAACGGCTCCGGCAAGCACAACAACTGGTCCATGTCCACGGATACCGGAGTGAATCTGCTCTCCCCCGGAGAGACGCCCCACGAAAACGCTCAATTTCTGCTGTTTTTGTGCGCTGTGATCCAGGCGGTGGACGACTATCAGGACCTCCTGCGCACAGCTGTGGCCACCGCCGGCAACGATCACCGGCTGGGTGCCAACGAAGCGCCGCCCGCCGTGGTGTCCATCTTCCTGGGCGACGAGCTTACCGCAGTCCTCAAGTCCATCGAATCGGACGCTCCCTATCAGGGAGCGGAGCGTGTCAGCATGAAGCTGGGCGTTCCGGCGCTGCCCCGGTTCCTCCGAGACACCACCGACCGCAACCGGACCTCGCCGTTCGCCTTTACCGGCAACAAGTTTGAGTTCCGGATGCTGGGTTCCTCCAACTCCATCGCCTGCGCCAACATCATGCTCAACAGTGCCGTGGCGGATACTCTGCGCAAGTTCGCCGACCGCCTGGAGGGCGCCGGGGACCTTGACGCTGCGCTTCACACCCTGCTCCAGGACACCATTCGGGAGCACAAGCGGATCATTTTCAACGGCAACGGCTACGACGATGCCTGGCTGGAGGAGGCCGCCCGCCGGGGACTTGCCAATCTGCGCACCACGCCGGACTGTGTTCCCTGCCTGCTGGAGAAGAAGAACATGGAGATGCTCACCGGCCTGAAGGTCTACACCCAGGCGGAGCTGGAGTCCCGCTATGAAATCACCATGGAGAACTACTGCAAGAGCGTGAGCATCGAGGCGCTGACCATGGTGGACATGGCCCGGAGGGACATTCTGCCCGCCGTGGAGGCGTACGCTGCCCGGGTGGCCTCCGCTGTCTCCGCCAAGAAGGCCGCGGACCCGGAGCTGCCCTGTCTGTATGAAAAGGACCTGGTGCGCAGGCTCTCCGGCCTGACGGACCGCATTGCCGGACAGACAGAGTCGCTGGAGCGTCTCATGGCGGAGATGCAGACGGAAGGCGACGTCACCGTCACGGCCGGACGGATCCGGGATGAGGTGCTGCCGTCCATGAGCGCCCTGCGGGCCGCTGCGGACGAGGCGGAAACGCTGACGGCCTCCGACTGCTGGCCCTATCCCACCTATGGGGACCTGCTGTTCAGCGTCCGCTGAGCGCGTGGGGAGGCCGCGGCGGCTCCTGCCATATCAATTCATAATCAATGTGTGTTTGAGAGAAAAGAGGGTTTACTATGACATACAGTGCGGTTAACACCATTTGGGTGCTGCTGGGAGCAGCGCTGGTGTTCTTTATGCAGGCGGGGTTCTCCATGTGTGAGGCCGGGTTTACCAGAGCGAAAAACACCGGAAACATCCTCATGAAAAACCTCATGGATTTCTGCATCGGCACGCCCTGCTTCTGGCTTTTCGGCTTCGGTGTGATGTTCGGAATGGGATCCGGACTTTTCGGATGGCTGGACCCGCTGATCGTGAAGGACTACAGCCATGTCCTCCCGGCAGGCGTTCCTCTGTGGGCGTATGCCGTTTTCCAGACGGTTTTCTGCGCCACCTCCGCCACCATCGTGTCGGGCGCCATGGCCGAGCGCACCAAATTCAGCGCCTACTGCATTTATTCCGCGGCCATATCGTTGATTATTTATCCCATTTCCGGGCACTGGATCTGGGGCGGCGGCTGGCTGGCGGAGCTGGGCTTCCACGATTTCGCGGGCTCCACCGCGGTGCATATGGTGGGCGGCGTGTGCGCCCTGGTGGGCGCCGCCATCCTGGGACCCCGCATCGGCAAGTACGGAAAGGACGGAAAGCCCCGTGCCATCCTGGGTCATAACCTGACCTTTGCCGCTCTGGGCGTGTTCATCCTGTGGTTCTGCTGGTTCGGCTTCAACGGCGCGTCCACCGTGGGGATGGACACTGACGAACTCATCGTCCGGGCAGGCCGTGTGTTCTTCAACACGAACCTGGCCGCTGCCGTGGCCTGCTGCGCTGCGCTGATCTTTACCTGGCTGCGCTACGGCAAGCCGGATGTGTCCATGACCTATAATGCCGCTCTGGCGGGCCTGGTGGGCATCACCGCCGGGTGCGACGCAGTAAGCCCTGCGGGAGCCGCTGTCATGGGACTGGTGTTCGGTATCGTCATTGTGCTGGCAGTGGAATTTTTTGATAAGGTGGCCCGGATCGACGATCCCGTTGGGGCCATCTCCGTACACGGAGTATGCGGAGCCCTGGGTACGCTTCTCACCGGTGTGTTTGCCGACGGTGCGTCCACGGAGCCGGGCCTCCTCTACGGCGGCGGCTTGCACCTCCTGGGTGTGCAGGCTCTGGGTGTTGTCACGGTGGCGGTTTACGTGACGGTGACGATCACCGTGGTGTTCCAGCTGCTCAAGCACACCATCGGACTGCGGGCGGACGCTGCGGATGAGCTGGCGGGCCTGGATCTGTCCGAGCACGGCCTGCTCACCGCCTATGCAGGGTTTGCCATGATGCCCGACACGCTCTCCGCGGACGATGACGGCGGAGAAGATGCCACAGCGGTCACCGGAGATGTCCCTGCCGCGGAAGCCATCCCCGTCAGGGTGGACCCCGCTTTCGTGCCCGCGGACCGGCCCAAGCTCACCAAGGTGGAGATCCTCTGCAAGGAGTCCCGGCTGGAGGCGCTGAAGGCGGCCATGACCCGCCTGGGGATCACCGGCATGACGGTCTCCCATGTGCTGGGCTGCGGCGCCCAGAAGGGACGGCTTGAGTATTACCGCGGCGTGCAGGTGGAGGCGACGCTGCTGCCCAAGGTCCAGGTGGATATCGTGGTCAGCAAGGTGCCGGTCCGGGATGTCATCGAGACGGCCAAAAAGGTGCTTTACACGGGGCATATCGGCGACGGCAAGATTTTTATTTACGATGTGGAGAATGTGGTCAAGGTCCGCACCGGCGAAGAGGGATACGACGCTCTTCAGGATGTGGAGTGACAGCCACGGCAATCAAAAAGAGGGCGGCCTCCAAAGATGGAGGCCGCCCTCTTTGTCAGGAAAGACGGGTCTTGAAGTCCTCGTATCCAAACCGGCGCACCAGCGTCGGTTTTCCGGAGAGATCCTGCCAGACGATGTCCGGCAGAGGCATGCCGTTGAAGGTATTGGTCTTTACCATGGTATAGAGGGCCATATCCTCAAAGCAGAGGAGGTCTCCCGGCCGGAGGGGATGGTCGAAGGAATAGTCCCCGATGATATCTCCCGCCAGGCAGGTGGGGCCCGCCAGGCGGTAGGTGAAGGGCTTTTCGCCCGGGTCCCCCGCGTCCCGCAGCGGGGGACGGTAGGGCATCTCCAGCACGTCCGGCATGTGGCAGGCGGCGGAGGTGTCCAGGATGGCGATGTCCAGGCCGTTGCGCAGGGTGTCCAGCACCCGGGTATAGAGATATCCGGCGCGGAGCACCACCGCCTCGCCGGGCTCCAGATACACCTCCACACCGTAGCGTCCCTGCAGGCGGGAGATGAGGTCCAGAAGGCGCTCCGTCTGATAGCCGGGGCGGGTGATGTGGTGTCCGCCTCCCAGATTGATCCATTTCAATTCCGGGAGCCAGGGGCCGAATTTGGCCTCGAAGGCGTCCAGGGTCCGCTCCAGATCATCGGCGTCCTGCTCACAGAGGGTGTGGAAGTGAAGCCCGTCCAGCAGCGGCAGCTGCTCCGGACGGAAATGTTCCAGCGTGGTGCCCAGACGGGAGCCGGGAGCGCAGGGATCGTAGATGGCGTGGCCCTCCTGGGTGGAGCATTCCGGATTCACCCGCAGACCCACCTGCTTCCCCGCCGCCCGGGCCCGGACGGCATACCGCTCCACCTGGGCGGGGGAGTTGAACACGAAGTGGTCGGCGTATTCCAACAGCTCCTGAAAGTCCTCCTCTCGGTAGGCGGGGGAGAACACATGGACCTCGCCGGGAAAGTGCTCCTTTGCAAGGCGGGCCTCATAGAGGCCGCTGGCGGTGGTGCCGGAGAGATACCGGGAGAGCAGGGGATAGGCGTGGAACATGGAAAACGCCTTCTGAGCCAGCAGGATCTTTGCTCCGGACCGCTCCGCCACGTCCCGCAGGATCTCCAGATTGCGTACTACCCGGGCCTCATCCACCACAAAGGCGGGGGTGCGCAGGGTGTCCAGATGTTCCATCAGTCCACCAGGGCGGGGTTCTCCTGGATCTGCCAGGGCAGGCCCCACTGGTTCAGGGCGTCCATGTAGGGATCGGGGTCGAACTCCTCCACGGTGTAGACGCCGGGCTTGGACCACTTGCCGGTCAGCAGCATCATGGCGCCGATCATGGCGGGGACGCCGGTGGTGTAGCTGATGGCCTGGGAGCCCACTTCCTTGTAGCATTCCTGATGGTCGCAGACGTTGTAGATATAGGCGGTCTTCTCCCTGCCGTCCTTGACGCCGGTGAAGATGCAGCCGATGTTGGTCTTGCCCACGGTGCGGGGACCCAGGGAGGCGGGATCGGGCAGCAGGGCCTTGAGGAACTGGATGGGCACGATCTGGTGACCCTCAAACTCCACGGGGGTGGTGGAGAGCATGCCCACGTTCTCCAGACACTTCATGTGGGTGAGGTAGCTCTGGCCGAAGGTCATGAAGAAGCGGATGCGCTTAACGCCGGGGATGTTCTTGGCCAGAGACTCGATCTCCTCGTGGTGGAGGAGGTACATATCCTTGTGGCCCACCTGGTCGAAGTCATCCTCCCGCTTGATGCTCATGGCGGGGATCTCCACCCAGTGGCCGTTCTCCGAGTAGGGGCCGGGAGCGGACACCTCCCGGAGATTGATCTCGGGATTGAAGTTGGTGGCGAAGGGATAGCCGTGGTCGCCGCCGTTGCAGTCCAGGATGTCGATGGTGTCGATCTGGTCAAAGAGGTGCTTCTGGGCGTAGGCACAGTAGGCCTGGGTGACGCCCGGATCGAAGCCGGTGCCCAGCAGGGCGGTGAGGCCGGCCTTTTCAAACTTCTCCTTGTAG
>CALWXI010000160.1 GCA_944385455.1 uncultured Oscillospiraceae bacterium
GAGATCGTGGTGGCCATGATCGAGGACGAGGCCACGGTGAAGCGGTATTCCAACCGGGGCGGCCATGTGTGGCTGCTGCCGGAGAATGAGGATTACCAGCCCATCGACGGCACCCACGCCCAGATCCTGGGCAAGGTGGCCGCCGTAGTGCGGCGGTACTGAGGAAATAAAAACGCGGCGCCCCGCAGGGCGCCGCGTTTTTTTGCGTATCGTTTGCGCCGCTTGCGGCATACTCTCTTTGATGAGGTGATGCCGTATGAACAAGCACACATGGAGATCCTATGCCGCCTGGATCGCCCTTGCGGAGGCGGTGGGGGCCCTGTCCGGGTGGATCACCCGCAAGGGCGTGCGGGTCTATCAGCAGACGGTGACCCAGCCGCCCCTCTCGCCGCCCGGCTGGGTGTTCCCGGCGGTGTGGTCGGTGCTCTTTGCCCTGATGGGCATCGGGGCCGCCCGGGTATGGCGGCAGCCGCCGTCTCCCGCCCGCACCCGGGGGCTGGCGGTGTTCGGGGTGCAGCTGGCGTTCAATTTCTTCTGGAGCATCCTGTTTTTCTGCGGCCAGCTGTTCGGCCTGGCGCTTTTGTGGCTGGCGGTGCTGTGGGGGCTGATCGTGTGGATGATCTGCCTTTTCCGGAAGGTGGACCGGACGGCGGCGTGGCTGCAGGTGCCGTATCTGCTGTGGGTGACCTTTGCGGGCTACCTGAATCTGGGCGTGTGGCTGCGGAACTGAGCCGGGCCTGCGGCCCTGTCTCCCATCCCGGGGGGCAGGGCCGCTTTTGACGCAGGGTCAGTCCCGGACCGGCCCCTCCAGCGCCGTCCGCAGCTTTTCCAGCGCCCGCTTTTCGATGCGGGATACATAGCTGCGGGAGATGCCGAAGGACCGGGCCACCTCCCGCTGGGTCAGGGGCACCGTGCCGCCCAGGCCGTAGCGCAGGCGGACGATCTCGGATTCCCGGGGGGTGAGGCAGGTGCCGATGAGGCGGCGCAGCCGCAGGGCGCTGTCCCGGTCGTGGAGGTCCTCCAGCATGGTGTCATCCACGCCCACCACGTCCATCAGCTGCAGGGCGTTGCCGTCCTGATCGCCCTCGATGGAGTCCGACAGGGACACCTCGCTCTGCAGCTTCTTCTGACTGCGGAAATACATGAGGATCTCGTTTTCGATGCACCGGGCGGCGTAGGTGGCCAGCCGCGCCCCCTTGTCGGCGTTGAAGCTGGAGATGCCCTTGATGAGGCCGATGGTGCCGATGGAGATCAGGTCCTCCTGATCCCCGCTCTGGGTGTAGTACTTCTTGACGATGTGGGCTACCAGGCGCAGGTTCCGCTGGATGAGGATGTCCCGGGCCTCGGCGTCCCCCTGGGCGCAGCGGCGCAGGCACTCCTGCTCCTCCGCGGCGGAGAGGGGCTTGGGAAAGGACCCGCCGGAAAGGCGCAGGGACAGCAGCAGGGTGTTGGCGAACAGCAGCAGTGCGGCAGACAGCATATGATCTCCTCCTCCCTCATTCCTATGCACCGGCGGGCCGTCCGTATTTCTGCCGGAGGCGGTATTGCCGGGGCGGGACGCGGCGTGGTATACTGGGTCGGATGGAAAGGAGGCGCGGGACGTGGGGTGGTATGTGTATCTCCTCCGCTGCCGGGACGGGACGCTCTACACCGGGTGCACCGACGATGTGGGGCGGCGCCTGGCGGAGCACCAGAGCGGCCGGGGGGCCAAGTATACCCGCAGCCGCCTGCCGGTGGTCCTGGTGTATCAGGAGCCCTGCGGGGACCGCTCCGCGGCGCTGCGGCGGGAGCGGGCCGTCAAGCGGCTGACCCGGGCGCAGAAGCTGGCGCTCATCGGGAAAGGAGAGGACGGAGCATGAGACGGAAAGACCGGCAGGTGCCGGAGGAGCAGGCCTGGGAGGCGGTGGACCGGTGCGGATACGCGGTGCTGGCCATGACGGCGGAGGACGGCGGGCCGTACTGCGTGCCGCTGCAGGTGGTCCGGAAGGACCGGGCGCTGTACTTTCACGGCGCCCGGGAGGGGCGCAGGGCGGCCTGTCTGCGGGCGCATCCGGCGGTGTGCCTGACCTGTGTGGACCGCTGCGAGGTGGTGCAGGAGGCCTTCACCACCCGCTACCGCTCCGCCGTGGTGTTCGGACGGGTGACGGAGGTGACGGACCTGGCGGAAAAGCGGGAGGCGCTGCGGCTGCTGTGCCTGCGGTACGCGCCCCGGGCCATGGCGGATTTTGACCGGGCGGCGGCCCGGCCGGAGCGGACCGGCGTGTGGCGGCTGGACGCATCGGAGATCACCGGCAAGGAAAACCGTGGATGAGAAAAGAGGACGTCCTTGGGGACGTCCTCTTTTACACGTTCCGTCCGCCTGGAGGCGGATGGTGCATTCCGTGAGGTTGTAGAAGGGCTGGGCCATGGTGGGGGTCAGGCCCTCCACCACGTCCGTCTGCATCAGCACGGAGGTGGATTTGAAGCACACCGGGATCAGCGGCGCCTGGGTCCGGAGATGGGCGCACAGGGCTTCCATGGCGGCGGCACGGTCCGCGGCGGCGGCGTAGGCGGCCAGGAGCTGGTCCGTCTGGGGATCGGCCCAGCCGCCGTAGTTCAGCCTGCCGCCGGTGGAGAGCAGGGAGGAGAGGTCCCAGTCCGCCCCCAGACGCACCTCGCCGTAGTAGAGGTCGAAGTTCCCCGCGGCCAGGGCGGCGGTGTATTCCGCCCAGGGCAGGGCCTGCACCGCCATGGGAATGCCGGCGTCCGTGAAGGTCTCCGCCAGATGCTCGGCCACGGAGACCTTGAAGCTGTTCTCCCGGTTCACCAGCAGCGTCAGCGTCCGCCCGGCGGAAACGCCGCTGGCGGTGAGGGCGGCGGCAAAGCCGTCGGCGGAATAGGGCTCCTCCAGCGCCGTGGGATACAAAGAGGTGCAGGGGGAGACGGGGAACTGGGCGGGCCGTGCGTGGCCGGAGAGGAAGGCGCTGACGATCTGGGTGCGGCTGAAGCCGTTCCACAGGGCGCTGCGGAAGGCGGCGCTGTCCAGGGGGGGCCGGGCGACGTTGCAGCCGATGTACTGCAGGGTGGTGGTGTCCGCGTCCTGGTAGCTGACGTTGCCGGTGGCGGCGATGGGGTCGGTGCCGGTGAGGTCGGCGGTGATGAGCTGGACGTCGTGGGAGGTGAAGCGGTAGAGCATGGTGTCCCGGTCCGCGGCCTCGGAGAGCAGAATCCGGTCCACGGGCTGGCCGCCGCCCCGCCACCAGGACTGATTGGAGACCAGATAGGCGGCGCTGTCGGCGGTGGTGAAGAGGTAGGGGCCGGTGCCCACGGGCACCGTGTCCTGGGTGCCGCTTTTCACGATGGGGATGTCCAGCAGGGCGGGGAAGCCGGTGTTGGGCCCGCTGAGGGACATGGTGACGGTGCTGCCCGAGGCGGAGACGGCGGTGACCTGGGAAAGGCGGGCGCGATAGCGGTCCGAGGTCCTGGCCCGGTCCAGCGTGGCCTTCACGTCGGCGCCGGTGAGGGGCGAGCCGTCGGAGAAGGTGACGCCCTCCCGCAGGGTGAAGGTGTACACCCAGGCGTCGGGGTCATAGGTGTAGCTCCCGCACAGCCACGGCTCCGGCTCCAGGGCGGTGTTCAGCCGGAACAGTCCCTCGCAGATCAGGGAGGCCACGGTCTGCTGCATGCCGTCGGGACAGGAGACGGGGTCCAGGGACTGCCCCGGCGCGTAGGGCAGGGAGAAGATCTCCGGCAGGATCACCTGGGGCTCCGTGGTCTCCAGGAGGCCGGCGTCGGAGGGGATGGGGGTCAGCTCCTCCGACGCCGGCATGTCCGCGCGCCAGCAGCCCGTGAGCATCGCGCACAAAAGCGCCGCGGCGGCCAGGGGGCGGAGGACGCGGGTCGGGCGCTTCATGTCCGCGCCTCCTTCTCCAGGGCGATGACGGCGGTCTGGACGCCCCGCGCCTCCCCCATCTTCCGGTGGGACCAGAAGAGATCCGGGCGGCAGGCGGTGCACAGCCCGCACACGTCGATGTGGTCCGGCGCAAGGCCCGCGCGCAGCAGCCATTGGCGGTTGAGTCCCGCCAGATCCACATGCCACTTTTTCCCCCGCCGCTCCAGGAAGGGCGCGGCGGCGGCGCCCAAAGCGGCGGTCATGGCCTCCGGCACATCGCTGTCGGTCTCGAAGCAGCACGGACCGATGCAGGGCCCCACGGCGGCCCGCAGGTCCGCCGGGTCCGTGGCGAAGCGGGTGTGCATGGCCTCCACGGCCTTTTCCACGATGCCGCCGGCACAGCCCCGCCAGCCGGCGTGGACGGCGCCCGCCGCCCGGCGCACCGGGTCGTGGAGCAGCAGAATGCCGCAGTCGGCGGAAAAGACCACCAGGGGCAGGTCCGGCACGTCGGTGATGAGGGCATCGGCGGTGTAGTCCCGGGGGCGGTCCAGCCCCCTGCCCGCGTCGCAGGCGGTGACGGTCCGCACGGTGGTCTCATGGACCTGACGGCTCAGCACCAGGCGGTCCATGGGCAGCTCCAGAGCGGCGCAGAGGCGCCGGTAGTTTTCCCGCACCCGCTGCGCCTCGTCTCCCCGGCCGGGTCCCAGGTTCAGGGAATCCCACGGGGCGGGGGAGACCCCGCCCTGCCGGGTGGAAAAGCCGTGGCGCAGGGGGGAGAGCAGGGGGGAGGTGAGCCAGAGCAGGCCGTGTTGGGTATGAGTGGGAAAGGGCATAGGCGCCTCCTCGTCAAAAAGCGGCGCCCCCTGCCCTCCGGCAGGAGAGTACAGGGGGCGCTTGTATGATAGTGGGGGAGATCGGGGGGAGCCTGCTCCCCCTCGAGGTCAGTTCTCGTGGTACTCCTTGCAGGTGCACTTCTTCCACTTGAGGCCGCTGCCGCAGGGACAGGGGTCGTTGCGGCCGATCTTCACGGACTTGACGGGCTGCTTCTTGGGGGCGGTGCCGTCGCCGCCCACGTTTTCCACCATGCCCTTGGCCAC
>CALWXI010000161.1 GCA_944385455.1 uncultured Oscillospiraceae bacterium
TCTTTTCTTCTGCCGCCATGTCTTACGCCTCCACTTTGTCCAGATATTCCACGCCGGTGGCCTGGAAGGGGATGGTGATGCTGCCGGACTTTGACGCCGCCCAGTCCATCAGCGTCTGCTCGTCGTAGCTGACTCCATAGGCGGCCACCCGCTCGGCACCGTAGGCGTCGGGGTCTGCCAGCTTGCCCACCAGAGTCTTGCGCAGGTCCCTGCCCGCCAATGCCGCAGTCACCGCATCCGCCCCCCGGGTATAGACCTTGTGGAGCGTCATGGAGCCGGTGATCTTCACACCGATGAGTTTGCGGTCCTCGGCCATCTGCCGGCAGAGATTGATGGTGTCGAAATTATTGGTGACCTTCAGCTGGAAGGCGGAGACCTCCGCGATCTCCGTCCCATCCTCCCAGATCTGGCCGAAGGTCCCGTTCATGACGCGGGATGCGCTTTCCAATGCCATATGGGTTCCTCCTCTCAAAGATAGATCTTGACCGCCACGTCCTCCATGGCGTCGATGGGCGTCACGATAAGCTGCAGGAACACATGGGTCCCGGTGTTGGCCTCCTTGATCTCCTGCTCGCTCATCTCCGCGGTGGGCGTACCGTTCTCCTGCAGCCAGGCATCCTGGGCATCCACGTCGATGCCCACGGTGAAGTTACTTTCGATGATACCGTCCTTTGCCAGGCTCTGCAGGTAGACGGAGATAGCGGTGACCAGCTGGAGCTTATTGTCGTAGCTGTTGGATACCTTGCCGATGTAGCTGTCCTGGATGGTCAGGCGGATGTCCTGCTGGATCATATCCAGGGTCTCCACGAGCTTGATCTTCTTCCAGATGTCGCTCCGGCCGGTGACAGTGGTCAGGGAATTGACGCCCCGGCCGCACTTGACCTTCTCGCCGTCGTGGAAGAGGATCAGCTTGCCGTCGCCCACCGCCTCGTCCATCTCCGTCAGCGTCATCCGGTCGATGTCCTCCACCTCCGGCAGCGCGGCATAGGTGACAGACTGGGTCATGGGCGTGCCGGCGATGAGCCCCGCGATGCGGCCGCAGTAGCCGGCGGCGTCAAAGGGTCCGCCCTCCGCCTGAATGCCGGAGGCGGAGAAATTCACGATGGCCTCGCTGTCCGCCTCCAGCTCCGGCAGCACCGCCTTGTAGATGGCGTAGCTGTCGCTGCGCTGGTTTACCAGCCAGGTCTTGATGACGCCGGCCTCCGTGGAACTCAGATCATCCGGACCGGCCAGATAGTCGAACTTCTGGGTAGCCAGCCACGTCAGCACCGCCGCTTCCGCCGTAATGGTATCCGCCGCCCCCATCACATACAGCAGCACCTTCTTCGGGGGATTCACGTTGCCCAGGAACACCCGCCGGACAGAAGCCTGATTGGCGGTCCCCAGGGTCTGGGGGATCTGTGCCGTGGAGGTCAGGGTATACTTGAGATCCGCTTCATCCGCCGCGGCGTCCCGGATCAGAAATGCCACAGTCCCTTTCTGGCTCCTGGCCACAGCGGTGCTGGCCCGCTGCTGGAATGCCACCGTCAATGTGGGCATGGTCAAAGTACTCATGTCTTAGCATCCTCCTTCGAAATGTATCTTGTGGAAAGCTCCTGCATCACGGGAAGCAGCTCCTCCGTCCGGAACTCGGCCCGGTCCACGGTCAGCGTCAGCGTCAGGTGGACCTCCGCTGCGTCGTACATGCTGCTGTCCGCCCAGCAGGACGCCGCCTTCAGCGCCCGGTCCTCCACCCGGAGGAATCCGCTGCCGAAGGCGCCCAGCACCATCATGGCCCGGAGATCCAGCACGGGCAGGTGGGAGTCGTGGACCTCATCCGTCTGGGCGAAGGTGGTGATCCGGAACTGATACCGGAGCGTCACCGCCGCCATCCCCATGGACTGCGGATCCAGATCCGTGCGCAACAGCTCCAGCAGATTGCAGGGCCGCTGGAAATCCCGGTGCGTCAGGTGCTCGTAGACCGGCTCTCCCGGGAAGGTCTCTTCCAGCCGCTGACGGAGCGCCGCCATGATCTTGTCGGGTGTGATGGTCATCGTCTCAAACCTCCGCCAGGTAGTCTGCGAAAATATCGGTCAGCCGGTCCATGGTTCGGTCCGCCTCCTCCAGCGCCAGCTTTTCGGCGTCCATCTTCGCCCAGCTGTAAAAGGCTTTTCCCGGAACGTAGGTCCGGTGGGTCGCAATGCGGGGCTTGTAGCGGCGCGTCCTCCCCCGTGGGGTGGGGATCCCGTGTCCCCGCTCCAGGTATCGGGTCACGTCCTTGGAGGTGGTCTTTTCCCCGGAACGGGTCACCTGCACGGTTTCGCCCGGAGACGGTGATACGGCCACGTATCCGCCCTTGCTGCCCACGCGCACCGTCTGCCAGCGCGCCACGCGGCCCTGGGAATCATGGACGCCCCGCCGGGTGATCTGCCTGCGGACCTCCCGCAAAACCGCGTCGCCCATGGACGCCAGGGCCTCCCGCTTCAGTCCCGGGATGGCCTGGATGGCGTCGTCCCAGAACCGCCAGAACGCGTCCCACTGCTCCTTGTCGAACCATTGGCGCGCCATCAGCAGTCCTCCCTTCGCCGGATCTCATACTCGTTTTTGTACGGGTCCAGCAGGTGGGGCGCCTGCACCCGGTAGTACGCCTCTCCCACGGTCACCCAGCTCCCAGGGGCCAGTTCCACCGCCTTGGGCGTCACCAGCACATGATCCCACGCCACCTCCGCGTGGAGATCCGGCTGCTCGTGCCGGACGTACTTTTCCGTCAGGATGCCGGGGAAGCGGTATCCTGCGGGATCCCGGTCCGCGTCCTGGCGGCACACGGCAGGTTCCGCCAGCGCCGCTTTCACCACCTGATAGCCGGGATGGCCGTGGGGGAGGATGGCCGTCAGGAAGCAGTGCTGTCCCCGCCACAGCATCGCGTGATGCAGCGTCAGTCCGGCGCTCCTGCGGATGGTGAAGGTCACCCCTCTGGCCCCCACGCCGATGGATGAAAAGAGATTGCTCCGGGTGTCCGGCTGCGCATCCGCCCATACCTTCCAGCCGGTCTCCCAGGCATAGTCCCCGGATTCCGTCCGGGCAAGGGTCAGCACCGCCACACGCTCCCGCAGGTCTCCCGCGCTGATACTCGCCATAATTCCTCTCCTTTTCCTCTTGACTTTTTCACGATACCGTGATATTATAATAATCAGAAGGGGGAAATGAATATGCCCGTGATTGCTCGCTTTTATGGAATGACCATCAAGATGTATCTGCTGGGCAAGGAGCACAATCCGCCGCATATCCACGCACTATACGGTGACTATAACGGCATCATCGATATCCAGACGTTGGATATGATGGAGGGGGATCTTCCCGGCAAGGGGCTGGCCATGGTTCGGGAGTGGACGGCCGCGCACCAGCAGGAGCTCCTGGATATGTGGAATACACAGAACTTCCGGACGCTGCCCCCGCTCGTATGAGCGGGGTGCGGTCCGGTACAGTACGGAAAGGAGTGGTCCCATGTTTCACAAGATCAAATCCGTGACCCCTCTGGCAAACTACAGGCTTCTGGTCCACTTTACAGAAGGCTGCTGCCGGGAATACGACATGGCTCCGCTGGTTGAGCGGATGCCCGTCTTCGCACCGCTGCGGGACGTCCCCGGGCTGTTCGGCCAGGTACGCGCGGATCCCGGCGGCTACGGTATTTCCTGGAATGATGACATGGATCTGGATGGTGCCGAGCTTTGGGAAAACGGTGTTCCTGTGTCCTCTCCGTTTGACAGTCTTCTGTCTTTTTCGGATGCGACAGACATATGGCATTTAAGCGAGAGCACCCTCCGCAAGGCGGTAGCCTACCATAAGCTGGTGGAGGGCATTGACGCGCAGAAATACGGCAAGCAGTGGATCGTCACCCGAAGCGCCATGGAGCGCGAATACGGCCCGGCTCCCAAGAGATAGTGCCATGGATCAACAGAAAAGGAAGGCAATCTTGTTTCTGTTGAGGCGGAGCTTCCTGCCTGCCTGGCTGGACACGCCGGCTTCTCAGCAGGGGCTGAACCTCTCCGGGGTTCTTGAAGACGCGCTTCTGAAAGAACGGAATATTTCCTGGCTCCGCCGCCCCGGAACATTCCGGGGCGGCCTTTTCATGTGTCAGATTCGGACACCGGCTCCGTCAGCTTCAGCTGGGTGAGCATCCGCCGGAAGGCGGGGTTCTCCGACACGATGGTACCGGTGATGGTCACTTCCCGCCGGTCATAGCCGTCCAGCACCAGATAATTTACGCACAGATCGTACTGTGCCCGCCGGGGCGTTTCCTCCGCCGGCTCCGAGATCCCCGCCTGCTCCAGATAGCTTACCGCCGCGTCGTAAAGCCCCTGGAGGAGGAGTTCATCTCCCTCTTCCAGGCTGTCGATCCGGCAATAGGCCATCAGGCGGCTCTTCACCGCATCGTTCCAGGCCATTTTCAGCCGTTGGCGGGCAGGGTGGCCACCACAAAGCCCTTGTCCACGATCAGGTTGCCGCCCACCATGGCGTCGCCCAGGACGGTCAGCATCCGCTCCACCGCCTTGACGGACTCATCCACCCGAACGGTGTAATTGCCGAAGAGGCCCAGCTCGTAGTTCATGGGATCGCCGTACACCATGGTGG
>CALWXI010000162.1 GCA_944385455.1 uncultured Oscillospiraceae bacterium
TCCAGCACGCCCTTGACGATGAGGATCAAGAGGCCCGCCAGCAGGGCGGGGGTGAGGACCTTGCCCACGATGTCCACCACGGCGGACTCCCGCAGGCAGAGGAGCAGGATCACCAGGAAGAAGAGCACGGAGAAGAGCGCCGGGGAAAAGCCGCTGGCCAGAGGGGCCAGGGACATCTCATAGGTGGTGGCGGCGGTGCGGGGGATGGCCAGCAGGGGGCCGATGCAAAGGACGATGGCGCTCATGAGCAGCGTGGAGGCCCGGCGTCCGATGGGGCGGGTGATGGCCTGGGAGCTGCCGCTGCGGACGATGGCGAAGATGGCCATGAGCGCCAGGCCGACGTCCGCCAGGTAGTAGCACAAAAAGCCCAGGGCCCACTCCCGGCCGCAGCCGAGGCCCAGATAAGGGGGGAAGATGACATTGCCGGCGCCGAAGAACATGGAGAACAGGGCAAAGCCGATGACGCACATGTCCCTGCGCCGGCGGCGGGTAGGATGATCCATAGGGAGGCCTCCTGAAATGGGATGGGCCTGTCCGGTGCCGGACAGACGAGGAGGCGGGACTTTCGCCCCGCCTCCTGAGAGAGCGCTCAGATCTTGATGAGCTGATAGGACCGGGTGCCCAGGCCCAGCTTCTCCGCGTGCTCCAGGCACACCTGCCATTCCGTGTCGGGATGGGCGGCGTGGAAGAGGTCGCCGCAGGTGCAGTCGTATCCCTCGTCAAAGAGAACGGAGCCGGGGAGGGCGGGCTGGGCCACCACGGCGTCGGCGCAGGCCTGATCCAGGGCCACCGGGTCGAAGGAGGCGAACATGCCCACGTCGGCGGCGATGGGGGCGTCGTTCTCGCTGTGGCAGTCGCAGTTGGGGGAGATGTCCAGCACCAGGCAGACGTGGAAGCAGGGGCGGCCGTCCACCACGGCCTTGGTGTACTCGGCGATCTTCTTGTTCAGGATGGCGGGGGCCTCGTCGTTGGCGGCGAGGATGGCGTCCTTGGGGCAGATGGCCAGGCACCGGGCGCAGCCCACGCACTTGGCGGTGTCGATGCTGGCCTTGCCGTCGGCGTCGAACTGGGGCGCGCCGTGGGCGCAGATCTTGGCGCAGGCCCGGCAGCCGATGCAGCGCTTCTTTTTGACGAAGGGCTTGCCGGCGCTGTGCATCTCCATCTTGCCGGCCCGGGAGCCGCAGCCCATGCCGATGTTTTTGAGGCATCCGCCCATGCCGGCCTGCTCATGGCCCTTGAAGTGGCTCAGGGAGATGAACACGTCGGCGTCCATGACGGCCCGTCCGATCTTGGCCTCGGTGACATACTCGCCGCCCTCCACGGGGACGCTCACCTCGTCGTTGCCCTTGAGGCCGTCGGCAATGAGGATGTGGCAGCCGGTGGAATAGGGGGTGAAGCCGTTGACATAGGCGGACTCGATGTGGTCCAGGGCGTTCTTCCGGCCGCCGACATACAGGGTGTTGCAGTCGGTGAGGAAGGGCTTGCCGCCCTGGCTTTTCACCAGGTCCGCCACCGCCTTGGCCCAGTTGGGCCGCAGATAGGCCAGGTTGCCCGGCTCGCCGAAGTGCATCTTGATGGCCACGTACTTGTTCTCCATGTCGATGTCGCCGAAGCCGGCGGTCATCATCAGCCGGGCCAGCTTCTGGGGCAGGTTCTCCCGCCAGCTGGGGCAGCGGAAATCCGCGAAATAGACTTTGGATGCTTCTTCCATATTGATCCTTCTCCCTTCATGCTGCGGGCGGGGACGCGCCCCGCCCGCCGTTTCACTCGTCCAGGTCCACGCTGATGTGGTCCGTTCCGTGCTGGTCGAATTCGGAGAGATACGTGTCGATGCGGTCCATCAGGGCGGAGTAGTTCTCCCGGGTCAGGGGCTCGCCGTCCATGTCCCGCAGCGCCAGCTCCTCGGCCAGGATCTCGTAAAAGACCACGTCCTCATACTGCTCGATGGCCTCGTGGATGCCGCCGTCGGCAAAGGCGCGGGAGGGGATCAGCTCTCCGTGATACAATTCCACCAGTTTGCTCATTTTATGCCGCAGGCAGTGGGAAAACACCAGGCTTTCCACCTGGTCGTATTCCTTGATGCGGTCGTCCTCCCGGGTGGAATTGATCACCCAGTTGCCTATGTAGACCAGATCCAGCAGATAACGGAACTGCCGGGGCGTCAATTCGATGTTCATGGGCTGCACCTCCCGGATATTTGTTGTGCGGTACGACTATTATAGCAAAGGCGCGGAGGAAATGCCACATAAAAAAGCGGGTAAAAAGGCTAAAATCTGTCTTGCGGGCAGACCGGAGACATAGTATAATATATAATTCAGATGCGATCATGCGCTTTTCCGGGTTGACCGGCGGCGGAAGGAGAGAAAACAGCTATGGACATGCGCCCCATCGGCGTATTTGATTCCGGCCTGGGGGGGCTGACGGCGGTGCGCTCGCTGTGGCGCATCCTGCCGGAGGAGGACCTCATCTACTTCGGGGACACCGCCCGGGTGCCCTACGGCGGGCGCTCCAGGGAGACGATCCTGAAATACGCCCGGCAGGACGTGCGGTTCCTCCGCTCCTTTGATCTCAAGGCCATCCTCATCGCCTGCGGCACCGTCACCACCACCTCGCTTTCCACGCTGCAGTCGGAAAACGATCTGCCCATGGTGGGGGTGGTGGAGCCCACCTGCCGCCGGGCGGCCCTGGTGACGAAAAACAAGCGGGTGGGGATGATCGCCACCTCCGCCTCGGTGCGCTCCGGGGCCTACGAGGCCGCGCTGCACCGCCTGGACCCGGAGATCGCGGTGACCTGCCGGGCCTGTCCGCTGCTGGTGCCGCTGGTGGAAGCCGGCCGCTTCCGTCCCGGCGACATTGTCATCGAGACGGTGGTGCGGGAGTATCTGGAGCCGCTGCTGGAGACGGGGGTGGATACCCTGATCCTGGGCTGCACCCACTACCCGCTGCTCACCGGCGTCATCGCGGGCGTCTGCGGCCCGGGGGTGGAGCTGGTGTCCGCCGGGGAGGAGAGCGCCTTTGAGCTCAAGCGGCTGCTGAAGGCCGGCGGCCTGCGGGCGGATGAGAACCGCCGGGGGGAGACGGCCTTTTACGTCAGCGACCAGGCGGATGATTTTGAACACACGGCGTCATTGTTCCTGCAGGAGGACCTGCGCCACTCGGCACGGAGGATCGACATTGAGCAGTATTGAAAAAAATCAGGTGCCCGTCCTGCTGTCCATCCGGGGCGAGCAGTATTTTGACGGCGTGGACCCCGACGCCACGGAGCTGATGACCGAGGGGACGCTGGAGCCCACGGGGGAGGGCCTGCTCCTGACCTACCGGGAGACGGAGCTCACCGGAATGGAGGGCACCGTCACCACCTTCGAGGTGAAGGGGCCCCAGGTGATCCTGCGGCGGACGGGAAAGGTGAATTCCCAGATGGTGTTCGAGGAGGGGCGCCAGCACACCTCGCTTTACGAGACCCCCTTCGGGGAGCTGACGGTGGACATCCAGACCGGCTCCCTGCGCCACAACCTGACGGAGCGGGGCGGCGTCATGGAGATCCGCTATTCCATCGCCGTGGAGCATACCGTCACCG
>CALWXI010000163.1 GCA_944385455.1 uncultured Oscillospiraceae bacterium
GGAAAGCAGCCGTTGGTGTCCAGCTTCACGGAAAAGCCCAGGTCCCGCACCCGGCCCAGGAAGTCCGCCGCATCGGGCTGGAGCAGCGGCTCTCCGCCGGAGAGGACCACGCCGTCCAGCAGGCCCCGCCGGGAGGCCAGAAAGTCCAGCACCTCCTCCTGGGAGAGGGTGGGGGCCTCGGATACGCCGGTGACCAGGGCGGCGTTGTGGCAGAAAGGGCAGCGCAGGTTGCAGCCGCCGGTGAACACCGTGGCGGCCAGCTTGCCGGGATAGTCCACCATGGACAGCTTCTGAAGTCCGCAGATGCGCATGACGCCGTGCTCCTTTCGCGGCGGAATGTCCGCCGGATGATGACATCAGGATAGCAGACTCCACCGGGGAAATCAAGGCGGCGGAAAACGGTTGCAAAGGGGAGCGGAAACGCGGTATAATCATCTATTATGTGCCAAAGAGGGAGCGGATGCGTCCATGTATGACGAACTGACGGAAGTGGACATCAAAAAAATGCAGGAGGAGATTGACCATCGGGTGCGGGTGCTGCGGCCCCAGCTCATTGAAGAGGTGCAGACGGCCCGTGCCTTCGGCGATCTCAGCGAGAATTTTGAATACAAGTGCGCCAAGCAGGCCAAAAACCGCAATGAGAGCCGCATCCGCTACCTGGAGCGGATGATCCGCACCGCCCGGGTGATCCGGGTCCAGGACCAGGGGGACGCCGTGGGGCTTTTCGACCATGTGACCATTTTCAACGAGATGGTGAACAGGGAGATGAAGCTGCGCATCGTCACCACGCTGCGGCAGGATGCGCTGAAGGGCCTCATCAGCAAGGAGTCCCCGGTGGGAAAGGCGCTGCTGGGCCATCGGGTGGGGGACCGGGTCCAGGTGGAGGTGAACCCCACGCTGAAGTATTTTGTGGAGATCCGGGCCATTGAAAAAGGCGGAGACGACGAGAGCCTGGACATCAGCGCCTATTGAAAGGGAGGATCTGTATGCTGTTTTTGTGCTATCCCAAGTGCACCACCTGCCGGAAGGCCCAAACCTGGCTGGACGGCCGGGGGACAGAGTATACCCTGCGGGACATCAAGGAGGATCGTCCCGCGGCGGAGGAGCTGCGGACATGGTGGGAACAAAGCGGGCTGCCGCTGAAGAAGTTTTTCAACACCAGCGGCTTGCAGTATAAGGCCCTGGGGCTCAAGGACAAGCTCCCCGCCATGAGCGAGGAGGAGCAGCTGGCCCTGCTGGCCACCGACGGCATGCTGGTGAAGCGCCCCATCCTGGTGGGGGAGGACTTCGTGCTGGTGGGCTTCCGGGAGGCGGAATGGGAACAGAAGCTGGGATGAAGGCGGTGCGGCTGGACCTGGCGCCCCTGGACGGCATCACCAAGGTGGTGTTCCGCCGGGTGTGGCACCGCCACTTCGGCGGGGCGGACCGGATGTTCATCCCCTTTTTCTCCCCCACGGACCAGCACATCCTGACGAAGCGGGATCAGCGGGAGCTGGACCCGAGCGCCAACGCGGGGCTGAACCTGGTCCCCCAGGTGATGACCCGCCGGGCGGACGACTTCCTCTGGGCGGCGGAGCTGGTGGCGGACATGGGCTACCGGGAGGTGAATTTGAACCTGGGCTGCCCCTCCGGTACCGTTACCGCCAAGGGCAAGGGCTCCGGCTTCCTGTCCGACCCCGACGCATTGGACGCGTTCTTCGAGACCGTCTTTTCCCGGGTGAAGCTGCCGGTGTCGGTAAAAACCCGGCTGGGCGGGACGGACGTTGCGGAGTTCCGGCGGCTGCTGGAGATCTACGACCGCTATCCCATCGCCTGCCTCACCATCCACCCCCGGGTCCGGACGGAGAAATACCGGGGCGCGGTGCACCTGGACGTGTTCGCCGGCGCCCTGGAAAAGAGCCGGAACCCGGTGTGTTACAATGGGGACATCCGTACCGTGGCGGAGGCTCAGGCGCTGCTGGACCGCTTCCCCAATCTGGAGGCGGTGATGATCGGCCGGGGCGCCGTGGCGGATCCGGCGCTGTTTCGCAAGCTCCGCGGCGGACCTGCCGCCGCCCGGACGGAGCTTGCGGATTTTCTGGCGGACCTGTATGGGTCCTACCAGAATTTTTACGGACAGCCCGCCACCGCCGCCCAGCGGATGAAGGAGGTCTGGTTCTACCTCATCCACCTCTTTGACGGCGGAGAAAAGCTGGACAAGCAGATGCGCCGGTCCCGGGGACCGGCGGCTTACGAGGACATCCAGGCCCGGATGCTCTCGGAGCTGCCCCTGCGGGAGAGCAGTCAGGGGGATCTGGTATGAGGACAGAACAGGGAGGCGCTCCGCAGTGCGGAGCGCCTCCCTGTTTTCGATCCTCAGACTCTTTTGAGGAGTATATTGCGTAAAAAGTGGAATAAATTCACCAAAAATCCTCCCGCCAGCAGCCAGAGCAGGGCAAAGTACGCCAGCAATGGGAGCAGCAGGTCCCACCCGGTGATGCACTGGCAGGCGATGTCGCACCCCAGCAGGCCCGCCGCCAGCAGCGCCGGGAAGCCCCAGCGGGCCAGGACGGTGCGCCCCCGCAGCCGGATCACGCCCTGGACGGCGGCCCCCAGCGCCAGCAAAAGCCAGAAGGCCAGCCCCACCGGGGTGCCCGGGTGCAGCGGGGCCTCCAGCAGCCCGATTTCCGCGCCCAGGAAAAACGCCAGCTGTGACATGGGGATCCCTCCTTAGAAGCGGAACAGGTTCAAACCCACCTCCGGGCTGAAGACCCGATCCACAGTGCCGGGCAGGGCCGTCACCAACATCTCGCAGGTGGCGCTGACCACCGCCCGGTTCAGGTGGCCGCCCACCACGCGGCCCTGGTCGTCTCCGGCGCTCATGTGGAGATGGCAGTAGAACGCACCGTCCATGGTGTTGATGGTGCCGGTGAGGGAGACGATCTCGTAGCTGCCCTGGAAGGCGTTGGAGTAATATTTCTTCTCATCCGTTTTGAACACGCCCACGGTGAAGTCGTTGACGGCGCCCAGGG
>CALWXI010000164.1 GCA_944385455.1 uncultured Oscillospiraceae bacterium
ACCATCATCGACAACGAGAAGAACCCCGGCGACTACATCAAGGTCATCGTCAAGGTCGCCGACTGATGTCCCTCTTCACCACTGTTCTGCGGCCTGCCCTGGAAGGGGCAGGCCGCGCCGTGGGTCCGGCGCTCCCGCGCCGGAAAACTCTGACATGAATGGAGCGTATCGCATGAACGAGCTTTATTATACCGACCGCGGCGGCATCTCTCTGGAGAAGGTCGCCTCCATGTGCGACGAGCTGCTGGCCCAGTACCCCGGGGTGAAGAAGGTCCTGATCGTCCCCCCCGACTATACCCGCTGCTACAGCTACGCCGGCGAGATCACCAAGATCCTCTATCCCAAGCTCCGGGCCATGGGCGCCGAGGTAAAGGTGATGCCCGCCCTGGGTACTCATATGCCTGTCAGTGCCGAGGAAAAGCAGAAGTTCTTCGGCGACGTGGTGCCCGACGAGGATATCCTGATCCACCGCTGGCAGTATGACACCACCGTGCTGGGCAAGGTGCCTCAGGAAGTGGTGGCGGAGATCAGCAAGGGACTGTACGTCACCGACATCGAGGTGGAGGTGAACCACCTGCTGGTGGACGGCGGCTTCGACCTGATTCTCTCCGTGGGCCAGGTGGTCCCCCACGAGGTGGTGGGCATGGCGAACTACTCCAAGAATCTGTTTGTGGGCCTGGGCGGCCGCGCCATGATCAACAAGAGCCACATGCTCTCCGCCATCTGCGGCATGGAGCAGGCCCTGGGTGTGCGGGACTGCCCCGCCCGCGTGCTGTATGACTATGCCCAGCAGCACTTCATCGACGGCAAGCTGCCCGTGGTGTTCCTGCAGACCGTCACCACCCGGGAAAACGACGTCACCTCCCTCAACGGCCTGTACATCGGCGAAAGCCGCGTGCCCTTTGAGAAGGCCTGCGAGCTGGCTCAGGAACTGAATATCGTCCATGTGGAGCGCCGGGCCAAGAAGGTGGTCACCTATCTGGATCCCGAGGAGCTCAAAACCACCTGGGTGGGCAACAAGGGCATCTACCGCACCCGCATGATCGTGGCCGACGGCGGCGACCTCATCATCCTGGCCCCCGGCGTCCGCGCCTTCGGCGAGAATGAGGAGATGGACGCCATGACCCGCAAGTTCGGCTACAAGGGCCGGGACTATGTGCTGGATCTTTTCAACAAGGGCGCCTTCGGCACGGACAAGATCATGTCCGCCGCCCATCTGATTCAGGGCAGCACCGACGGCCGCTTCACCGTCACCTACTGCACCAAGCCGGAGCTGATGAGCAAGGAAGAGATTGAGTCCGTGGGCTATCAGTGGGCCAACTACGACGAGATCAGCAAGCGCTACGATCCCCACACTCTCAAGGAGGGCTGGAACACCCTGCCCGACGGCGAGGAGATCTACTTTGTCGGCACTCCGGCCCTGGGCCTGTGGAAGTGCGACGACTGAGCCAGACAGGATACAAGGAGGACATGCTGCCATGAAAATGACATTCCGCTGGTACGGCGAGGGCCGTGACCCCATCTCCCTGAAGAAGATCAAGCAGATCCCCGGCATGAGCGGTCTCATGGGCGTGCTGGACGAGAAGGCCGCCGGCGAGGTGTGGACGTATGAGGAGTGCAAGGCCTATGTGGACCATGTCCATGAGGCCGGTCTGGAGTGCGAGGTCATCGAGTCCGTCAACGTCCACGAGGACATCAAGATGGGCCTGCCCACCCGGGACCAGTATATCGCCAACTACTGCGAGACGATCCGCAACCTGGCCAAGGTGGGCGTGAAGGTCATCATCTACAACTTCATGCCTGTGTTTGACTGGCTGCGCACCGATCTGGCCCGGGAGATCCCCGAGGACGGTTCCAACTCCCTGTACTTCGACGAGAAGGAGCTGGGAGAGATGACCCCGGTGGATCTGGTGAAGAAGACGCTGGATGACTGCCACGGCATCTCCCTGCCCGGCTGGGAGCCGGAGCGTCTGGCGGATCTGGAGCGGGTGCTGGCCATCTACAAGGACATCGACCAGGCCAAGCTCCGGGAGAACTTCAAGTACTTCCTGGACGGCATCATCCCCACCTGCGAGGAAGTGGGCGTGCGGATGGCCTGCCATCCCGATGATCCCGCCTGGCCCGTGTTCGGTCTGCCCCGCATCACCCACAGCCAGGCCGACTATGACATCATGGTCAAGCTCCATGACTCCCCGGCCAACACGCTGTGCCTGTGCACCGGCTCCCTGGGCTCCAATCCGGACAACGACATTCCTGCCATCATCCGCCACTTCGGCGAGATGGACCGCATCGGCGCCATGCACGTGCGCAACGTGAAGTATCTGGGCCACCGGAAGTTCCGGGAGTCTGCCCACCTCTCCAGCAGCGGAGACCTGGACATGTACGCCATTATGAAGGCCATCTTCGATACCTGCCCCGATACCTACATTCGTCCCGACCACGGCCGCATGATCTGGGACGAGGAGGGCCGGCCCGGCTACGGCCTGTATGACCGCGCGCTGGGCGCCACCTACCTCAACGGCCTGTGGGAGGCCATCTGCCGCGAAAACGGCCATCCCGAGATGGCCAACTGAATCCCGCGGCCCGGCGGCCCAAAAGGGCCGCCGGGCGATGCTTGATGGAGGACTGAACGTATGAAACTCAACCGCGCTTCCCTGGCCGACAAGGCCGGCTGGGCCGCCGCCCATGTGACGCTGCCGCAGTACGACGTGGCCGCCGTGGCGGAGAACACCAAGAAGGCTCCCACCTGGATGCACTTCGGCACCGGCAATATTTTCCGCGCCTACATTGCCGCCCTGGCCCAGCGGATGCTCAATGAGGGCCTCACCGACAAGGGACTGCTGATGGCCAACACCAACGATCCCGCCATTCTGGACATCGCCTACGCTCCCTTTGACAACCTCTGCATCGCCGTGACGCTGAACCCCGATGCCACCACCGACCGGGAGATCATCGGCAGCATCGCCGAGGGCGTCAAGGCCGACAGCTCCAACCCCGAGGCCATGGCGCGCTTCAAGGAGATCTTTACCGATCCGGGCTTGCAGATGCTCTCCTTCACCATCACGGAGAAGGGCTACAAGCTTTATAATCCCGACGGCACCCTCCTGCCCGCCGTGGCGGAGGACATGAAGGAGGGGCCCGGCAACACGAAAAATGCCATGGCCACCCTTACCAAGTTCCTGTACTGGCGTTATCAGGCAGGCGGGTATCCCCTGGCCGTGTGCAGTTTCGACAACTGCAGCCACAACGGACAGACCTTCCACGCCAGTGTGGCGGAGATCGCCGAGGCCTGGCAGAAGAACGGCCTGGTGGAGCAGGGCTTTGTGGACTGGCTCAACGACGAGTCCAAGGTCAGCTTCCCCTGGAGCATGATCGATAAGATCGTGCCCCGTCCCTCCAAGGTGGTGGAGGAGAGCCTCACCGCCGACGGCATCGAGGGCATGGAGGCCATCGTCACCAAGAAGGGCGGCTGCACCGCGGCCGTTGTGAATGCCGAGCGGCCCCAGTATCTCGTCATCGAGGACAAGTTCCCCAACGGCCGGCCGCCGCTGGACAAGGTGGGCGTGATCTTCTGCGACCGGGAGACCGTCAACAAGGTGGAGCGCATGAAGGTCACCACCTGCCTCAACCCCCTGCACACCGCCATGAGCGTCAACGGCTGCCTCCTGGGCTACACCAAGATCGCCGATGAGATGAAGGACCCGGACATCGTGGCCCTGGTCAGGCGTCTGGGCTATGTGGAGGGCCTGCCCGTGGTGACGGACCCCGGCATCGTCAGCCCCAAGGCCTTCCTGGATGAGGTGGTGGAAAAGCGCCTGCCCAACGTCTTCATGCCCGACGATCCCCGCCGCATTGCCACCGATACCTCTCAGAAGGTGGGCGTCCGGTTCGGTGAGACCATCAAGAGCTACGTGGCCTCCGGCCGGGATTTTGACACCCTGGTGAGCATCCCCCTGGCCCTGGCCGGCTGGATGCGCTATCTGCTGGCGGTGAACGACGCCGGTGAGGAGATGGAGGTCAGCGACGATCCCCTGAAGGAGACCCTCCAGGCCCAGCTCCAGGGCATCGTGTGGAACGACCCCGCCAGCTACTCCGGCCAGCTGCGGCCCATCCTCTCCAACGCCAGCATCTTCGGCGTGGACCTCACCACCACGCCCCTGGCCGACAAGATCGAGAAGATTTTCGTGGAGGAACTGGCCGGCCCTGGTTCCGTCCGCGCCACGCTGCAAAAGTATCTGGCCAACGCATGAGCATGTAAAAAAGATCCCGCAGCCACAGTGCTGCGGGATCTTTTCTGCATATCACAGCAGTCCCAGGGCGCGGGAAGCGTAGATGAAGCAGAACACCGACGCCATGGACAGCACGCTGGTCCATACCACCAGCTGGCTGGCCAGCTGGTCGTCACAGCCCATCTCCTGGGCCATCACGGCGCTGGACACTGCCACCGGGGTGGAGGACATCGCCAGCAGCGTGGGCATCTCCAGCGTGGTGAGACCCAGTGGGCCCCGGAAGGCCACCGCCAGGGAGATCACCGCCGCCGGGCAGATCACCAGCCGCAGCAGCACGCCCAGCGTCAGCTGGGGCAGCAGCTCCCGGACCGCCGAAAAATTCAGCCGGGCGCCCAGGACGAAGAGCATCACCGGAGAGGCCACGCCGGAGAGGCTGGTCAGGGCGGAATAGAGGGAGGGCAGCTGATTTTGGATGGTAAAGACCGGCACGCCGTCCACCTGAGGCAGCAGCTGCCGGATCAGCACCACCGCCAGGCCGCTCATGGCACCCAGGATCAGGGGGTTGGTGAGCACCCGCCGGGCAAGGGTCCGGAAGGCGGGGCGTTTCTGTCCGTCGCCGCCGAACACCGTCAGTACGATGACGGCCAGCACGTTGAAAAGCGGGATGCACACGCCGGTGGCCATGGCGGCAAAGCCCATGGCGGCGTCGCCGCCCAGGGCCTTGGCCAGCGGCAGGCCCAGGATCGCCTGGTTGGACCGGAAGGAGACCTGGACGATGACGCCCCGCTGTCTTCGGGAGGGCACCAGCCCGGAGGCGGCCAGGCCCACGGCCAGGCAGAGAAAGACACTGAAAAAGAGATAGCACACCATTCGCCAGTTCACGGAGGAGAGATCGTCAATGGAATAGACGCTGCAAAAGAGCTGTACAGGCAGAAACAGCCGGAAGCAGAGGCTGTTGACCTGCTTGAAAAAATCGTCGCTCCACCAGCCGGTCAGCCGGATCCCCAGGCCCAGCAGGATGATGAGCAGGATGGGCAAAATGGCGTGAAGCGTGTAAAAAAAAGTATCCTTCACAAAGATCCCCTCCTGAAAAACAGACTCGCGCCCGGCCAAAACCAGGAACTCTTCTATTGTAGTACGGGGGAAAAGGGCTTGCAATCGGGGATTGTGCCGAAAACCCGGTATTCGAACCGGTGAAAATTGGCCATTGAAATAGCAGACCGCTTGGAATACAATGGAAGCAAGAACACGGCGGGATCTCCGCCGGAAGGAGGGCACTGTATGGAACATCACAATCCGCTGCTCCATGGCGACAGCGACAGCAAGTTCATCACCATCGGCGAGATTATGCTCCGCCTGACACCGCCCAACTATGAAAAGATCCGCATGACCACCAGCTTCGAGGCCAGCTACGGCGGCAGCGAGGCCAACATTGCCCTGGCGCTGGCGAATCTGGGCGTGGACAGCAGCTTTTTCAGTGTGGTGCCCAACAACAGCTTGGGCAAGAGCGCCATCCGCATGCTGCGCAGCAATGACGTCCACTGCACCCCCATGATCCTCAGCACCCCGGAGCAGACCCCCACCCATCGTTTGGGCAGCTACTACCTGGAGACAGGCTACGGCATCCGGGCCAGCAAGGTGATCTACGACCGCAAGCACAGCGCCATTACGGAGTATGACTTCAGCACTGTGGACGTGGGGGCGCTGCTGGAAGGCTACACCTGGCTCCACCTCAGCGGCATCACCCCTGCCCTGGGAGAAAACTGCCGCCAGCTGGTGATGGACTGCCTGCGGGTGGCCCGGGAGAAAGCCCTCACCGTCAGCTTTGACGGCAACTTCCGCAGCACCCTGTGGACCTGGGAGGAGGCCCGGGATTTCTGCACCAAATGCCTGCCGTACGTGGACGTGCTGATGGGCATCGAGCCGTATCACCTGTGGAAGGATGAGAGCGACCACACCAAGGGCGACATCAAGGACGACATCCCCTTCCGGCCCAGCTACGAGCAGCAGGACGATGTGTTCCAGGCCTTCATTCAGCGTTATCCCAATCTCAAGTGCATCGCCCGGCACGTGCGCTATGCCCACTCCGGCAGCGAAAACAGCCTCAAGGCCTTCATGTGGTACGAGGGCCACACCTTTGAGAGCAAGCTCTTCACCTTCAATATTCTGGACCGGGTGGGCGGCGGCGACGCCTTTGCCAGCGGTTTGATCTACGCCATGATCCACGACTACAAGCCCATGGATATGATCAACTTTGCCGTGGCCAGCAGCGTCATCAAGCATACCATCCGGGGCGACGCCAACATCACCGATGACGCCGCCAGCATCCACAACCTCATGAACATGAACTACGATATCAAGCGCTAACGGACAAAAACCGGCGGGGCACCGCCGGTTTTTGTGTTGCCGGGGTGAAAAATTTCCCTTGACAAAACCGGCGGGATGCGGTATTGTATCATCAGCGGTTAGTTTGAACTAACCAAAAGGCCGCTGTGAAAGGCGGCGTGTTTTCAATGCGATAGTTAGTTTAAACTAACTTTGGAGGCAGACATGGAGGATGTATTTGAAAAGGCGCTGGCGGAACAGTGTGCTCCCACGCTGGCGGGAGTAAAAGCGGCCAGTCTCTTCCGCATCAGCGGAGAGACGGGGGACCTGCGGCGGGCGGCGCTGCATTGGGACCGCCTCCTGGCTCCGTTTGGTATTCGGCTCCGGGTGCTCAAAACATGTCCTGCCGCGCAGGCGTGCATGATCTATGTCTACCGCCAGAACCGTGTGCATTGCATCCTGGCGCAGCCGGAGGTCCGGGCATTCCTGGTCCGGATGGGTTACCGCCCGGCGGACACGGAGTCCCTCCTGGACCAGCTTGTCCGGCGGTTCTGCCTGGAAGAGGCGTATCCCCACGAGATCGGCGTCTTTCTGGGCTATCCTCTGGAGGATGTGGAGGGCTTTATCCGCCACCGAGGCCGTAATTTCACCTGCTGCGGCCAGTGGAAATGCTACGGTGATCCGGCTGCGGCGGCGGCATGCTTTGCCCGGCTGCGAGCCTGCACCTTGGCATACAAGCGCCTTTATGAATCGGGTATCCCGATCACGAAGCTGATCGTGGCTGCATAATCTCATCAAACAAGAAAGGATTTTGACCATGAATAAGGTTGCCATTGTCTACTGGAGCGGGACCGGAAATACGGAAAAGATGGCC
>CALWXI010000165.1 GCA_944385455.1 uncultured Oscillospiraceae bacterium
GTGCGATCAGTTTGCCAAGGGGGCCAGGGAAGCCGGACATCAGGTGGAGAAAATCCGGGTGCAGGAGAAGAGCATCTCCCCCTGTCTGGCATGCTACGGCTGCCGGGGCACCGGGGCCTGCGTTCAGAGGGACGATATGACGGATCTGCTGGACAAGATGGTGCAGGCCGATGTACTGGTGCTGGCAACGCCGGTGTACTTCTACTCCATGGACGGCCAGCTCAAGACCCTGATCGACCGCACCCTGCCCCGGTATACCGAGATCCGGGACAAAGAAGTCTGCTTCATTGCCACCGCCGCAGCCGGCAAGGGTGCCATGGAGCGGACGATGGACGCCCTGCGGGGATTCACCGATTGTCTGCCTGGCGCCCAGGTAAAGGGCGCCATCTACGGTTCCGGCGTTTACCAGAAGGGGGAGGTCAGGGAGACCAAAGCGTTTCAGGAGGCTTGCCAGCTGGGCAAAAAGCTGTAAACCCAAAGGTATAATGTTTGATTTTTAAATACACATTCTGAGGAGGATCTTTCCATGAAGACCTGCAAGCGTTTCTGGGCCCTGCTGCTGGCCCTGGCCCTGACATTCAGCCTCAGCGTCACAGCCTCCGCCGCCGTGGAGGACACCGGCTTTTCCGACGTGGACGCGGACGACTGGTTTGCGGAGTCCGCCGTTTACGTCCGAGACAACGGCATCATGAACGGCACCGGCGCCGCCACTTTTAACCCCGACGGCACCACCAGCCGGGGGCAGATTGCCGCCATCCTGTACCGGGCCGCGGGAAGCCCCGCGGTCTCCGGCGGCACCGCCTACTCTGATGTGGCCGGGGCAGCCTACTATTCCGAAGCCGTCCGGTGGGCCTCCGCCAACGGCATCGTCACCGGCTACGCCGATGGCACTTTCCGGCCTGACGATCCCATCACCCGCCAACAGCTGGCTGCCATCCTCTGGCGCTACGCGGGCAGCCCTGCGGCGGAGACCGGCGCGGACTACGCCGACGAGAGCATCATCGCCTCCTATGCCGGCACGGCGGTGGACTGGGCACGGGATGCCGGCGTCATCTCCGGCCGGGACGGCAACCGGTTCGACCCCAGCGGCCGGGCCACCCGGGCCCACGCGGCGGTGATCCTCCACCGGTATCTGGAGCTGATGGGTCCCGGCACAGAGGAAACGCCGGAGATCCCGGAAGATTCCGGTGAAACACGGGTGCTGGTGGCATATTTCTCCGCCACCGGCAACACGGAATCCGTGGCGAACTGCATCGCCGAGGCCACCGGGGGAGACTTGTTTGAAATCACCCCGGCAGAGCCCTACACCTCTGATGACCTGAACTGGACGGATGACAACAGCCGGGTCAGCCGCGAGCATGAAGACGAATCCCTCCGGGAGGTGGAGCTGACCACCACGGAGGCGGAGAATTGGGACAGCTATGACACCGTGTTCATCGGCTATCCCATCTGGTGGGGCATCGCGGCGTGGCCGGTGGACAGCTTCGTGGAGGCCAATGACTTCACCGGCAAAACCGTGATCCCCTTCTGCACCTCCTCCAGCTCCGGCTTGGGAGAGAGCGGGCAGCGGCTTGCCCAGCTGGCCGGCACCGGGAACTGGCTGGAGGGCCAGTGATTCCCCTCCGGCACAGCGGATGCCGATGTTCAGGCATGGGCAGCTGCTTGGGGTCTGTAAAAGGAAGCGGTGTGGATGAACGTATTGATGGTCAACGGCAGCCCTCACCGGGAGGGGTGTACCTACACAGCCTTGTGCGAGGTGGGGGACGCGCTGAATACCTGCGGCGTGGATACGGACGTGATCTGGATCGGCAGCCGTCCTCTGTCCGGCTGCATCGCCTGCCACAGGTGCTCCGAATTGGACCGCTGCGTGTTCCAGGATTCCGTCAACGACTTTCTGGAGATCGCAGGGGACTATGACGGCTTCGTGTTCGGCTCCCCGGTCCACTGGGGTGCCGCCTCCGGCGGTATTGCCTCTTTTCTGGACCGGGCCTTCTACGCCGATCTGAACGGCGGCGGCAGCCGCTTCTACCTGAAGCCCGCCGCGGCGGTGGTCTCCGCCCGGCGGGCGGGCACCACCGCCGCCTGGGATCAGCTCAACAAGTATTTCGGCCTGATGCAGATGCCCATCATCGCCTCCCGCTACTGGAATATGGTCCACGGCACCACGCCGGAGGAGGTGCGGCAGGATCGGGAGGGAATGCAGACCATGCGCATCCTGGGCCGCAATATGGCCTTCTTTCTGAAGTGCAAGGAAGCCGCCCTGGCTCACGGCTTGGGGCTTCCTGCCCAGGAGCCGTTCCAATATACCAACTTCATTCGCTGAAAGGAGCGTTTTTCATGGAAAACTTTGTCTATGAGTACCCCACCAAGGTCTATTTCGGAAAAGGGGCGGCGAGGCAGCATCTCGCCGGTATTCTGTCCGGCTATGGTCCCAATGTGCTGCTGGCCTGCGGCGGCGGCTCCATCAAGGGAAACGGCATTTATGAGGAGCTCACCGGTATCCTGAAGGAGGCAGACAAGACGATCATAGAATTTTCCGGCATCATGTCCAACCCCACCTGGTCCAAGGTGCAGGAGGGAGCCAGGCTGGCTCGTGAAAACAAGATCGACCTGGTGTTGGCGGTGGGCGGCGGCAGCGTCATCGACTGCTGCAAGATCGTCTGCGCCCAGGCCGTCACCGACGAGGATCTATGGGAGCTGGAAATGGTGCGGCACAAGGCCCCTTCCGCAGTTCCCATCCCCTTGGGTGCGGTGGTCACCGCCTCCGGCACCGGAGCGGAGATGAACGGCGGCGCCGTCATCACCAACGAAGACGTCAAGATCAAGGGCGGGATGTTCGCTTCCGCACCCCGGTTTGCCATTCTGGACCCGGACTACACCATGAGCCTGCCCCGGATGCAGGTGCTCTCCGGCGCCTTCGACACCCTGAGTCACGCCATGGAGACCTACTTCGGCCGCTCTGACCGGGACAACGTCTCCGACGAGGTGGCTCTGGCCGTCATGCGCAGCACCGTGGTCAATATGCGCACACTGCTGAAGGACCTGAACGACTACACCGCCCGGAGCAATCTCATGTGGACCTCCGCCATGGCGGAGAACGGCATCCTGAAGGCGGGCCGGGTCACCGACTTTGAGTGCCACCAGATGGAGCACCAGCTGGGAGCGTACACCGACTGCAACCACGGTCAGGGACTGGCGGTGCTTCACCCCGCCTACTACCGGCACATCGTGAAGGACGCCCCGGAAAAGTTCGCTTGCCTGGGGAAGGCCGTCTTCGGTGTGGAGGGGCCTGACGCAGCGGTGGAGGCCCTGGCCGCTTTTATTCAGGAGTGCGGACTGCCCACAAAGCTGACCGGACTGCACTCCAGGGTGGAGATCACCCCGGAGCTTCTGCGGCAGATAGCGGACAGCACGAACCTTCTGCCCAACGGCCCCCGGCAGCTCACCCATGACGAGGTTTATGAGATCCTGAGGGAGTGCCTGTAAGACCCATCCGGCGCACATGGGTCCTGTTGACGCGGGAGCATGGATCCGCGGCAGATCCCGCTGCCAGCGCGGTCCGGCCGTGATGTCATTTCACAGCTCGCCAAGCCGCGTCCTGCCGCTCCTTCGCGTTCTCCAGGTCCTCAAAGTCCCCCAGATCCCGCAGGTCCACATGGGAGGCCTCCACCCCGGCGTTTGGATGCTCCGCCCGCTGGGCCAGGGTGGAGGGATAGCGCCCCTCCAGCTGCCCCCGGACGCTTTCGGCCCGCAGGCGGCACACTTCCAGCAGGGTGTCCACCGCCAGCCGGTGGTCCTCATAGGAGCAGAAGGCGGTGGGATCGGCCTCCACATAGGGGGCGATGAGGGCCTGCGCCTCCCGGATCACCGCCTCACACCGGCCGCTCTCCAGATACTCCGTGAGGAACTGGTCGAAGCAGGCGCGGTACCGGGCAAAGTACTCGTCGTTCTTCATCAGGTTGTGATACAGGGGCCGGTTCCGCATGACCTCCCCGGAAGCGGGGGTGTTGATGGGCCAGTTGAGGAGCACATTGGGGTCCCGGATGGGGTCCGTCATCCCCAGGGCATAGGTGCCGAAGGCCAGGTTGTAGTCCCAGGGCAGGATGGAGAGCACCCCATCCTCCTCGTAGAGGAAGTAGTTGTGTCCGGTGTGGCCCAGGTAGCTGTCCCAGTTCATCACGAACACCTGGACCACAAAGTACCGCAGGACTTCGTCCACATTGACCGCCGTCTCCAGATTCTCCCCGGAGTCCAGGGTCTTCAGCGCTTGAATAAGCCGCGTCTGATCCGCCGTGTCCACGTCGAACCTGGCGTTTTCAAAAAGATTGGGGTAGCTGGACGGGTCATCGTCCACGTACCGCAGGGCCACGTCGGCGTTCTCGGCGCTCAGGGAGATGTAGTCCGGCTTGTAGAGCTGCCCGTGGTCCGCGCCGAAGTTCCGCCGGGCGAAAGCCTCCTCCGGCTCCTCAATGGCCAGGAACAGCCCCCAGGGCTGGCCGTTCACCGTCACCCATACGAAGCTCCGCAGGGGCGCGGGCACCCCCATGTACTCCATCATGTCGTAGGCCAGCCAGGTTTTCAGACAGCTGTTGTCCTGAAAAGAGGCGTCCAGGGAGAATTTGTCCAGGCCGTGGTAATTCCCCCCGTCCGCATAGTGGTCAAACTCCAGCTTCAGGCTGTACCGGCTCAGGCCGTATTCCTCCGTCAGCCGCCGGGAGTTGTTCCCCTTGGCCCGCAGGCCCACCTGGCAGAATTCCTCTTCATCGATGACCACGGTACAGGGGACGTATTCCTCCTCCGGCGCGTCCACAAGGAACTGTGCCCAATCCTCCACCCGCAGGTCCACGGTATGGACGCGGCTGCCGTCAAAGAGGCGAGAAGCGTACTCCGGTGCGGCGGAGGCGGGCCGAAGGCCCAGTGCCTCCCCGAAGAAGAGCAGGCCGGTGAGGATCAAGGCCAGCGCCATGGCCAGGGCGCAGAGCCGGTCGATGTGCTTGCAGCGGATCATGGCCTCAGCCCATGTAGTCCCCGTTGTAGGAGACCAGCACCACATGGTCCACTCCCGCCATGGCCCCCAGCTCGTTGACAAAGCCGGTGTCCGCGTCCTTCAGCCGCACCTCGAAGTTCAGCTCGATCTCCCCCGGGGAGACCGCCTTGCTCTTCAGGTTCAAGCGGCGCACCCGGGCCTCCACCAGCGCGCGGACCTGGGCCTCCTCTTCCGGTGACGCGCAGCGAACCACCAGGATGTAGGGGGACTCCCCGTTCTTCTGCCGGGAAAACACCAGCAGAACAATGCCGATGAAGAGGCTCCCCAGCACTGCCAAAGGGATCAGCCCTGCGGCCAGCACAATACCCGCCGCAATGGACCAGAACAGGAAGGCGATGTCCATGGGCTCCTTGATGGCGGTGCGGAACCGCACGATGGACAGAGCGCCCACCATGCCCAGGGAGAGGACGATGTTGCTGGTCACCGCCAGGATGAGCAGGGTGGTGATGAGGGTCAGGGCGATGAGGGTCACGCCGAAGCTGGGGGAGTACATCACCCCGCTGTAGCTTCTCTTGTAGATCAGAAAGATGAACAGGCCCAGCAGGAGGGCCAGCACAAGGGCCAGGGCGGTGTCCAACAGGGAGACGCTGTCCAGGCGCTCCAAAAAGCTGGACTTGAAGATATCCTGAAAGGTGGTCATGGGCGGGCCAC
>CALWXI010000166.1 GCA_944385455.1 uncultured Oscillospiraceae bacterium
GGAGAAAGCCCCGGCCCATGGCCAGGGGCTTTTTTTCAGGAGAGGGTCAGGTCGCCTTCCCTGATCCAGCCGATGCGCCGGAAAAACAGGCCGAACGCCCAGGTCAGCACGGCGGGAAGGATGAAGCACAGCAGCGCCATGGCCAGCCAGTCCGCGCCGGTGATAGCGTCCTTGACGCCCATGGTCACATCGTTGACCCAGCCGGTGTAGACGCCGATGGGGCCCACCATGCCGCAGGTGCCCATGCCGCTGGCCACGCCGGAGGCGGGATCGTTCATCTCGAAATGGAATACGCAGGTGGCCAGGGGGCCGGTGATGGCGGAGGTCAGGATGGCGGGCAGCCAGATCCGGGGATTCTTCACGATATTGCCCATCTGCAGCATGGAGGTGCCCAGGCCCTGGCTCACCAGACCGCCCCAGCGGTTTTCCCGGAAGCTCATCACCGCAAAGCCCACCATCTGGGCGCAGCATCCGGCCACGGCGGCGCCGCCTGCCAGGCCGGTGAGGCCGATGGCGGCGCAGATGGCGGCGGAGGAGATGGGCAGGGTCAGCGCGATGCCGATGACCACGGATACCAGAATGCCCATCCAGAAGGGCTGGAGCACGGTGGCCCATTTGACGAACTCTCCCACGGCGCTGGCGGCGGTGCCGATGGCAGGGGCCCACCAGGCGGAAAGCAGCACGCCCGCCAGGATCGTCACCAGGGGGGTCACCAGCAGATCGATCTTGGTTTCCTTGCTGACAGCCTTGCCCAGCTCCGCGGCGATGACGGCAATGAACAGTACTGCCAGAGGACCGCCTGCGCCGCTGCCGCCGGAGAGGGTGGTGGAGCCCAGGGCATTGGCGGCGTAGCCCACCGTTACCAGGGAAAACAGCACCATGGGCGGGGCCTGAAGGGCATAGCCGATGGCCACGGCCATGGCTGCGCCGCTCATGGCGGAGGCGTAGCCGCCCACGGTGACCAGGAAGTCCACCCCCAGCTGTGCGCCCAGGGTGTTGAGGATGGTGCCGATGAGCAGCGAGCAGAAGAGGCCCTGGGCCATGGCGCCCAAGGCGTCGATGCCGTAGCGCTTGGCGGAGATGACGATGTTTTTGCGCGTCAGAAATGCTTTGAACTGTTCCATGGGAAGCACCTGTTTCTCTGTAAAATAAAAGTTGTGGACAGGTGTCTTGACACCTGTCCACAACACTATACATGGAAATGCCCTCCCTGTCAATGATGATTTTCACATTCTTGACCGGTGACCAAGATCTCCATTTTCTCCAGGGTGCGCTGCACCCGGGCGAAGGCGTCCTCACCGGGACAGGCGAGGGTGTGGAGGTGGATGCCGCCGGTGAGGTCTGAGAGGGGACGGGCGCCGAATTCCCGGCACCGGCGCAGGAACTGCGCCACCTCATAGCGGTTGGACAGCTGCAGCGGACCGGTGAGCTGGCCATAGACCGGATGCTCCACAATGACGTCCAGCACGGTGCAGCCCTGGTCCACCATGGCGTTGAGTTCGTCGCCCATGCCGGCGGCGTCATGGCGGCAGGCCACCCGGCGCACCAGCCCCGCCGGGGAGGGCAGGATCACGTAGCCCCGGGGCGTGGCGGAGATATTTTCCCCGGCGGCCCGCAGCAGCGCCACGTCGCCCACGATGATTTGGCGGCTGACGGAGAAGCGGGCGGCCAGCGCGGCGGCGCTGACGGGGGTGCGGGTTTGACGGAGCTGTTCCAAAATGGCCTGACGGCGGGCATCTGCGTGCATGGGGGACCTCCTCGAGTTGTCATGACAGCAGTATACCACGGACTGCTCCAAAAGCCAATAGGAAAGGACGCGCCTTTCGGCGCGTCCCCGGGCGGGCGGATCAGCCGCCCAGATAGGCTTTCTTGATGGCGGGAGAGGCCAGGAGCTCCGCGCCGGTGCCGGAGGTGACGACGCGGCCGGTCTCCAGGACATAGCCTCGGTCGGCCACGGACAGCGCCGCCTGGGCATTCTGCTCCACCAGCAAAATGGTGGTGCCGGCCTTGTGGAGGTTCTGGATGATCTCAAAGATCTGCTCCACCAGGATGGGGGCCAGCCCCATGGAGGGTTCGTCCATCATCAGCACCTTGGGCTGGCTCATCAGGGCCCGGCCCATGGCCAGCATCTGCTGCTCGCCGCCGGAGAGGGTGCCGGCCACCTGGCGGCGGCGCTCCATCAGCCGGGGGAACTGCTGGTAGACCTTCTCCAGATCCTCGTCCACGGCCTTGCCGCTGCGGGTGTAGGCGCCCATCTCCAGATTCTCCTCCACGGTCATCTGGAGGAAGACACGGCGCCCCTCGGGAACCAGGGCCAGACCCCGGGAGACGATCTTGTGGCTGGGGACCCTGGCCAGGCTCTGCCCCATGAAGGAGATGGAGCCGGTGTGGCTGTGCAGCAGTCCGGCGATGGTGTTCAGCGTGGTGGACTTGCCGGCGCCGTTGGCGCCGATGAGGGTGACGATCTCCCCCTGGTTCACCTCGAAGGAGATGCCCTTGATGGCGTGGATGCTGCCGTAATAGACGTTGATGTCGTCTACTTTCAAAATGGGTTCCATGCTCACGCCTCCTTTTTCTTGCCCAGATACGCCTCGATGACAGCGGGGTTGGCCTGGATGTCGTCGGGGGTGCCCTTGGCGATGATGCGGCCGAAGTTCAGCACGCAGATGCCCTCGCAGATATTCATCACCAGGTTCATGTCGTGCTCGATGAGCAGCACGGCGATCTGGAAGGTGTCCCGGATCTTGCGGATGTTCTCCATCAGCTCCGCCGTCTCGGAGGGGTTCATGCCCGCCGC
>CALWXI010000167.1 GCA_944385455.1 uncultured Oscillospiraceae bacterium
GGCGGCGCTGTGGAGATCTGCCACATCCTGGGCCGGGAGGAGACTCTCCGCCGGCTGAAGCTGGGTCTGGAGAAGCTGCGGGGATGAAGGATCTGTTCCAGCTTCGCTATACCGCGCTGATCCAGGCGTGGCAGCGGGGCCTTGCCCGGGAAACTGCCCACGCCGGTGCGGCATTTGTCATCGTGGCGGTATTCTTTTATGCCGCCTGTCTGCTTCTTCCCCAGGTGCGGGAAGCACTGGTTGGATTGGTGCTCTCCGTCATGGGTTCCATGCCCATCACGCAGGAGGACGGCACGCTCTCCGCTCTGGGACATCTGTCCAACAACCTTCAGGCTTGCGCCTTCATCATGGTATACGGCCTGATCCCCTTTCTTCGCCTGCCGGCATTGACTCTGGGCATCAACGCCATGGTACTGGGCGTGCTGGCGGCGCAGTATACTGTGGAGGGGATCTCGCTTTTCGTATATCTGGCCCTTCTGCTGCCTCACGGCATTTTTGAACTGCCGGCCATCACTCTGGCGCTGGGCACCGGTCTCTATGTCTGTACCCAGCTCACCCGCCGCTGCCGCAAGCAGCCAGACGCTTTGCCGCTGTGGGATTGCCTGCTGCTCATCAGCCGGGTACTGCTGCTGGCAGTGCTGCCGCTGCTGTGTGCCGCGGCGCTGATGGAGGCGTATGTCACCCCCCTGCTGGCCTCTCTTTTCCTCTGAGTTCCATCAAATTCAAATAAAGGACTGGTTTCATCTCATGAGCAAACTCACGATTCCCGCGGGCTACCACATGCCGCTGACCAACAATGAACTGCAGCGGGCCATTGAACTGATCCACACCGACTTTCAGCACAACCTCACGGTGCGTCTGAACCTTCACCGGGTCTCCGCCCCTCTGTTCGTGGACGGCAGCACCGACCTCAACGACGATCTCAACGGTGTGGAGCGTCCCGTCTCCTTCGACATCCCTGACGTGGGCACCAGCGGCCAGGTGGTGCATTCTCTGGCCAAGTGGAAGCGTCTGGCCCTCAAGCGCTATGAATTCAAGGTGGGCACCGGCCTCTATACCGATATGAACGCCATCCGCCGGGACGAGGAGGTGGACAACCTCCACTCCATCTACGTGGACCAGTGGGACTGGGAGAAGCACATCGATGCCAAGAACCGGAACCTTCTCTATCTGAAGGAAACAGTACGGGACATTGTGGGCTGTATCTGCGACACCTCCACTGCTCTGCGCAACGCTTTCCCGGTCCTGACCTTCAAGCCGGATCGGGACGTGTACTTTGTCACCACCCAGGAGCTTGAGGACCGCTTTCCCAACCTGACCCCCACGGAGCGGGAAAAGGAGATCTGCCGCCTGCACCGCACAGTGTTCCTGATGCAGATCGGCAAGACCCTCAAGTCCGGCACACGCCACGACGGCCGTGCTCCCGACTATGACGACTGGGAACTCAACGGTGACATTCTCATGTGGAACCCGGTGCTGCAGAGCCAGTTTGAGGTTTCATCCATGGGCATTCGGGTGGATGCCGCCGCCCTGGACCGCCAGCTGACCCTGGCAGGCTGCGACGAGCGCCGGAACCTGCCTTTCCACCAGATGCTTCTGCGCGGCGAGCTGCCCCAGTCCATCGGCGGCGGCATCGGTCAGTCCCGGCTGTGCATGCTGCTGCTGGGAACCTGCCATATCGGCGAGGTCCAGGCCAGTCTCTGGGATAAGGAGACCCTGGAAGCCTGTGAAAATGCCGGTATCACGCTGCTGTAAGGGAATCAGCCTTCACAAAAAAGCTTCGGAGCCGTATGGCTCCGAAGCTTTTTTGCACATGGATGGAATCTCAGCCCAGCAGATCTGCGGCCACGGCATCGGCCAGAGCCTCCAGGGCAGCGCGCTGGTCCTCTTTGCAGGCGGAGCGCAGCGTGACGCTCTCCTCCAAGACGCGCATGTTCTTCATACCGTCCACCAACTCCCGCATAAGCTTGCCCGCCTGGGGCGCCCAGGAGCCGTTTTCGATGATGGCCACCGTGCGGTTCTGGAAGTTGTGGGCCTTCAGATCCAGCAGCAGGTTCTCCATGGGGGTGAAGAGGCCGTTGTTGTAAGTGGCAGAGGCCAGCACCAGATGGCTGCACCGGAAGGCCTCGGACACCATCTCGGAAACATGGTGATGAGAGAGATCGTAGAGCGCGATGTTCCGCACGCCCTTTTCCGCCAGCCGGGCTGCCACGATCTCCGCGGCGTTCTCGGTGTGGCCGTAGATGGAGGCGCAGGCGATCATCACTCGCTGCTCTTCCGGGGCGTATGTACTCCAGGTCTGGTACTTGTCCACGAACCACTGGATGTCCTTGCGCCAGATGGGACCGTGGAGGGGGCAGAGCATGGCAATCTCCAGGCCCGCCGCCTTCTTCAGCAGCGTCTGGACCTGCGGGCCGTACTTGCCCACGATGTTGGTGTAATAGCGCCGGGCGTCCGGCAGCCACTCCGCCGCAAAGTCCAGCTCATCCGCAAAGAGATTGCCGCTGAGGGCTCCGAAGGTGCCGAAGGCATCGGCGGAGAAGAGGACCTTGTCCGTGGTGTCATAGGTCACCATGACCTCCGGCCAGTGGACCATGGGAGCCATGAGGAACGTGAAGGTATGGCGCCCGGCAGAAAGGGTATCCCCCTCCTTTACGGTGATGGTCCGCTCCTGAGCAGCAGCGTCGAAGAACTGGGCGATCATGGCGATGGACTTGGCGGATCCCACCACCTGGACCTGTGGATAGCGCTCCATCAGGTCCAGCAGCGTGGCGGCGTGGTCGGGCTCCATGTGGTTCACCACCACATAGTCCAGCGTGCGGCCGTTCAGGGCAAACGTCAGGTTCTCAAAAAAGCGGGGCGCGATGGCCTGGTCCACCGTATCCAGCAGCACAGTCTTTTCATCCAGCACCAGATAGGAGTTGTAGGACACGCCCCGGGGGATGGGGTAGACATTTTCAAAGAGGGACAGCCGGCGGTCCGATCCGCCCAGATAAAGGACATCGGACCCAAGGCGCTGCACACAATGCATGGTTCATTTCTCCTTTTTTGAAAGTTGGCTTCAACAGGGTTAATCTATTCCAAAACGCAGAATTTGTCAAGACCTGGAAAAAGCCCCCGGAGCACCGGAGGCTCTTTCCGCGGACCCTCATTCTGCGGCGTCCAGATCCACATTCAGAATGGCGCACAGGGCATCCACCAGCAGCTGGTGGTCCTGCTCATGCGGAAGGCCGGAACAGGCCACGGCGCCGATGACCCCGGTGCCCTTGAGCGCGATGGGGAACCCGCCGCCGATGGCGGCATAGTCCGCATCGCTGAGGCGCCAGTCCTTCCAGAGGTCCTTGCCTTCGCTCTGCAGATACTGTCCGGCCCGAAGGGAGCTGATCTGAGATACCTGGACCATATTCTCTTTCCGGCGGATCCACATGGCGTTGCGGGCATTGGTGCCGGGCATGGCATAGTGGAACAGCTCCGTGCCGTTGACCGTGATGTCCACTGCCACGGCGGCGCCCCGCTCCTTGGCCAGTTCCACCACCTTCAGTCCCAAGGACAGGGCGTCCTCATTGGAAAAGGTCTCAAAGCGCAGCAGCCTCTCTTCCCACTCCCGGCGGGCCAGAGCTTTTTTCAGTTTCGCATCCATGTCGTTCCTGCCTTTCTCTCTGTGTTCGTTACTCGGTCTGTGCGGCGAACCGCTCCGCCGCCCGGGCGTCGGCCGCCCGCTTTTCCTCCAGGGCCTCCTGGAGGATCATGTCCTTCACCTTCATCAGGCGGGTGGTGGTGGCGCGGTCGTTTTCATCCAGCTTCATGGTGATATACCGGATGGCCTCCTGGGTGTTGGGGATCATCACGTACTCCAGAGCGTTGACCCGGCGGCGGGTCTTTTCGATCTCCTCCGCCATCAGCTGGGCGGACTTTTCGATCTCCGCCAGCTTGAGCATCTTCCGGAACACCTTGCCCAGAGCGTCCACAGCTGTGTCCAGCTCGCCGGAGGTGGCGGCGAAGCCATAGGGATAAATGTCCGCGTCGGATTTGGTCTTGGTCTGAAAGTGGTAGACCGGCACGTTGACGGACATGATGTTCTGACTGGTCTGAGTCAGCTCCACGCTCTGCTTGGGATAGAGCAGGGCCTGCTCCATGGCCTCGGAGCTCATCAGGGCGGAGGCCACGGTGAAGGACTTGTGGACCGTCATCAGCTCCTCCTCCACCTCCGCGCGCAGGGAGCGGACCTCCCGCACTGTTTCCAAAAACTGCTTCATCAGCTCGTCCCGCTTGTCCTTGAGGAGCTTGTGGCCCCGCTGGGCGGTGCGCAGCTTGCCCTTGAGCCGGGTCAGCTCCATGCGTGTGGGGTTCACCGTGATATTGGCCATTGGTCACCCCTCCTCACGCCTGGTCTTTTTTCGGCAGATACTTCTCAATATACTCCGGCTTGATCCGCTTCAGCTCGCTCTTGGGCAGAATGCTCAAAAGCTCCCAGCCCAGATCCAGCGTCTCCTCGATGGAGCGGTTTTCCTCATAGCCCTGGTTCACGTAGCGCTTTTCAAACTCATCTGCGAACTTGGCGTACAGCAAGTCCGTGGGTGTCAGGGCGGCCTCGCCCAGGATGCTCATGAGTTCCTTGTTGTCCTTGCCGGTGGCGTAGGCGGCAAAGAGCTGGTTCATGGTGCCCGCGTGGTCCTCCCGGGTCTTGCCCTCGCCGATGCCCTTGTCCTTCAGACGGGACAGAGAGGGCAGC
>CALWXI010000168.1 GCA_944385455.1 uncultured Oscillospiraceae bacterium
CAGATCAAGGCCAACTTCGACGCCATGGAGGGACAGGCCGTCCGCGTGGCGGGCCGCCTCATGAGCAAGCGCGGCATGGGCAAGGTCAGCTTCTGCGACCTCCAGGACCGGGACGGCCGCATCCAGCTCTACGCCCGTCAGGACGAGATGGATGAGGAGGTCTACAAGCAGTTCAAGAAGTACGACATCGGTGACATCGTCGGCGTGGAGGGCGAGGTGTTCCGCACCCAGCGGGGCGAGATGAGCGTCCGGGCGAAGAACATCATCCTGCTCTCCAAGGCCCTGCTGCCCCTGCCGGAGAAGTTCCACGGCCTGACCAACACGGAACTGCGCTACCGTCAGCGCTACGTGGATCTCACCGTCAACCCCGAGGTGAAGCAGAAATTCATCATCCGTTCACGGTTTATCAAGCACGTCCGGGATTTCATGGATGCCCGCGGTTATATGGAGGTGGAGACCCCCGTTCTCAACACCATCTCCGGCGGCGCCACCGCCCGGCCCTTCATCACCCACCATAACACGCTGGATATCGACATGTACATGCGCATCGCCACGGAGCTGCCCCTCAAGCGGCTCATCGTGGGCGGCATGGACCGGGTGTACGAGATCGGCCGGATCTTCCGCAACGAGGGCATGGACCCCAAGCACAACCCTGAGTTCACCACCATTGAGCTCTATCAGGCCTATGCCGATTTCAACGACATGATGGATCTTTTTGAGGACCTGCTGTCCTCCGCCGCCCAGAAGATTCTGGGGACTTACCAGGTGGAGTGGCAGGGAGAGAAGATCGACCTGACCCCCGGCTGGCCCCGGATGCCCATGCACGAGGCCGTCAAGCAGTACTGCGGCATCGACTTTATGGCCATTTCCTCCGACGAGGAGGCTGTGGCCGCCGCCAAATCCATCGGCGTGGAGCTGCCTGAGACCGCCGACAAGACCTGGGGCAACGCCCTGTACGAGTGCTTTGACCAGCGGGTGGAGGAGAAGCTCATCCAGCCCACCTTCATCACCATGCATCCGGTGGATGTGTCTCCCCTGGCCAAGCGGTCTCCCAGCGATCCGCGCCTCACGGAGCGCTTCGAGCTGTTCATCTGCCGCAGTGAGATGGGCAACGCCTTCTCCGAGCTCAACGATCCCATCGACCAGCGCCAGCGCTTCCAGAAGCAGGTGGAGATGCGGGACAAGGGCGACGAGGAGGCCGGCATGATGGACGAGGATTTCCTCACCGCTCTGGAGTACGGCCTGCCCCCCACGGGCGGCCTGGGTATCGGCATCGACCGGTGCGTCATGCTGCTCACCGGGGCGGATACCATCCGGGAAGTGATCCTCTTCCCCACCATGAAGCCCTTGGATTGATTTTCTCCGCGGGGACGGCCTGATTGCAGGCCGCCCCGCTTGACCGCGTCTGTACGGGACGCGGCTTACCTGTTTGTTGGAAGGAGGCGGCCGCCGTGGAGGCCATCACCAGCCGGACCAATCCCCTGTGCACCCATTTCCGCAAGCTGGCCTCCTCCCGGGCCTACCGGGAAAAGACCGGCGAGTGCCTGTGCGACAGCCCCAAGCTGCTGCGGGAGGCGGTGCAGTGGGGCCAGACGGTGACGGCGGTGCTCTATACCGAAGGGGCGGAGCTGCCGTCCCTGGCCGAAAGCACCCGCGTGGCGCGGGTGCCGGAGCACGTCATGGCGTCCGTCAGTCCCATGGAAACCCCCCAGGGAGTGGTGTTCTCCTGCCGCAAGGGGCGGACCGATCCGCCGGAGCATCTGGCGCCGGGCCGCTACCTGCTGCTGGACGGCGTCCAGGACCCCGGCAACGTGGGCACCATCCTCCGCACCGCCGATGCCTTCGGCTGGACGGTGCTGCTGCTGCCCGGCTGCGCGGACCTCTATAATCCCAAGACCCTCCGGGCCGGGATGGGGGTCCAGTTCCGCCGGGCATCCTATTGCTGCGCGCTGGACCGGGCGGTGTCTCTGATCCGGGACGCGGGGCTGCCGCTGTACGCCACGGCCCTTACCGCCGACACGGCGGACGTGCGGGACGTGGACCTCACGCGCTGCGCCGTGGTCATCGGCAGCGAGGGCCGGGGGATCTCCCAAGCGGCCCTGGAGGCCTGCGGCCGGACGGTGAAGATCCCCATGGGGGATGCCTGTGAATCCCTCAACGCCGCGGTGGCCGCCGCGGTGGTGCTGTGGGAGGGCGCCCGGGGAGAGGGGAGGAGCGGCCCATGCTGAAAGATTGGCTGTGGCTGGCGGAGCTGCCGGGCCTGACGAATCAGTCCCGGCTGGCGCTGCTGCGCCGGTTTACCTCCCCCGAGGAGCTGTATTACGCCGACCCGGAGGAGGCGCTGCGGGTCCACGGCGTCGCCCGGGAGGAGGCGGAGGCCCTGAAGAACAAGGACCTCTCCGCCGCGGACCGGGTGCTGGCGGACTGCCAGCGGCTGGGTATCCGCATCCTGACCCTGCAGGACGCGGCCTATCCCGGCCGCCTCCGGAACATCTATGATCCGCCCTGCCTGCTGTACTGGCGGGGCACGCTCCCCGTCTTTGACGAGGAGGCCGCCGTGGCGGTGGTGGGCACCCGGAGCTGTACGCCCTACGGCATCGCCTGCGCCGAAAAGCTGGGCTACGGCCTGGGCAGCGGCGGGGCCCTGGTGGTCAGCGGAATGGCCCGGGGCATCGACGCCGCGGCACTGGAGGGCGCGCTGCGGAGCGGCGGCGCCGTGGCGGGACTGTGCGGCTGCGGGCTGGACGTGTGCTATCCCCGGGAGAACCGCCGCCTCTATGAGGACGTGGCAGCCGTTGGGGCCCTGATCAGCGAGTATCCTCCGGGCACCGCTCCGCTGGGGCGTCATTTTCCCGCCCGGAACCGGATCCTGGCGGGGCTGAGTGTGGCCGCGCTGGTGGTGGAGGCTCCGGCCCGCAGCGGCGCGCTCATCACGGCGGAGCTGGCGCTGGAGCAGGGCCGGGATGTGTTTGCCGTGCCCGGCCCCATCGACGCGCCTGCCAGCGCCGGCTGCAACCGGCTGATCCGGGAGGGCGCCGGACTGGTGTCCGACGCGTGGGATATCCTGCGGGAGTATCAGGAGCGGTTCCCGGCCAAGCTGCACCTCCCGGAGGACCGGGGAGAGCGCAGGGTCCCGGTGCGCCGGGAGGAGCCGCTGCCGCCGGCCCGGCCTGCGCTGCCGGTGCTGGACCTGCGCCGCGGCGGCCGGACGCTGACCGGCGACCAGCTGGCGCTGCTGCGTGTCCTTTCGGAGGAGGAGCCGGCAGCGGTGGATGATCTGGTGGAGCGCACCGGCATTCCCGCCCGCCGGGTGCTCTCGGCGCTGACGGTATTGGAAATGGACGCTCTGGCGCTGCAGCACAGCGGGAAGCGCTACACCCGCGCTGTGACGCTTTTGGAAGATACGGAATCAACCGCGCCTTGAAAGGGCGCCTGGAGGTAACTATGGCAAAGCAGAGCCTGGTCATCGTGGAATCTCCCGCGAAGGCCAAAACCATCGGCAAATATCTGGGCAAGGACTTTACGGTCAAGGCCTGTATGGGCCACCTGCGGGATCTGCCCAAAAGCACCCTGGGCGTGGATCTGGAGCACGACTTCGAGCCGGTCTACAAGCCCATCAAGGGCAAGGAGGAGATCATCAGCGACCTGAAGAAGTCCGCCAAGGCGGCGGACATGGTCTATCTTGCCACCGACCCGGACCGGGAGGGAGAGGCCATCTCCTGGCATCTCAAGCAGCTTTTGTCGCTGCCGGACGACAAGACCCGCCGGGTCACCTTCAATGAGATCACGAAAAAGGTGGTGCAGGAGAGCATCCGGGAGCCCCGGGACATCGACCAGAACCTGGTGGACGCCCAGCAGGCCCGGCGCATCCTGGACCGCATCGTGGGCTATGAGCTCAGTCCCCTGCTGTGGAAGAAGATCCGCCGGGGGCTCTCCGCCGGCCGGGTGCAGTCCGTGGCCACCCGGATGGTGGACGACCGGGAGCGGGAGATCGAGGCCTTCCAGCCGGAGGAGTACTGGACGCTGGACGCCAACCTCCTGGCGGACGGTCCGGCCTTTGCCGCCCGGTATCACGGGAAGGACGGCCGCAAGGCGGAGCTGAAGTCCGCCGGAGAGGTGGACGCGGTGGTGCGGGAGACGGAAGGCGAGACCTTCCGGGTCAAGAGCGTCAAGCGCACCGACAAGCAGCGCAGCCCCTCTCCCCCCTTCACCACCTCCACCATGCAGCAGGAGGCCTCCCGGAAGCTGTCCATGACGCCCCGGCGCACCATGGCCATCGCCCAGCAGCTCTATGAGGGCGTGGACATCGAGGGAGAGGGCACCGTGGGCCTCATCACCTATATGCGTACCGACTCCCTGCGGCTTTCCGAGGAGGCGGTGGCGGCGGCCCGGGATTTCATCGTGGGCCGCTACGGCCAGGCATATTATCCCGCCAAGGGACCCAACCAGTACAAGGCCAAGGCCACGGCCCAGGACGCCCACGAGGCCATCCGGCCCAGCAATGTGAACTGGACGCCGGAGATGCTGAAAAAAGACCTCACCGGAGAGCAGTACCGGCTTTACCGGCTGATCTGGAGCCGGTTCGTGGCCTGCCAGATGGCCAACGCCGTCTACGACAGCGTGTCCGTGGAGGTGGAGGCGGGGGCATACAGCTTCCGGGCCAGCTCCTCCAGCCTGAAGTTCTCCGGCTACACCGCGGTGTACGAGGAGGGCAGGGACGAGGAAAAGGAGGAGAAGGAATCTCCCCTGCCCGCCCTGCAGGAGGGACAGACGCTGACTCTGCGGGACTTCTCCCGGGACCAGCACTTCACCCAGCCCCCCGCGCATTATACCGATGCCACCTTGATCCGGGCCATGGAGGAGCAGGGCATCGGCCGTCCCTCCACCTATGCCCCCACCGTGTCCACCATCCTGGACCGGGAGTACGTCATCAAGGAGGGCAAGTACCTGCGCATCACCAATCTGGGCCGGGTGGTGACGGCTTTGATGAAGGAGCGCTTTTCCGACATCGCGGACCTGAAGTTCACCGCCAATATGGAGCAGCGCCTGGACGCCGTGGAGGAGGGCAAGACCGCCTGGAAGGACGTCCTTCGGGATTTCTACGGGGATTTTGATCACGACCTCAAGGAGGCCGAGCAGGCCCTGGACGGTGTGCGGATCAAGGTGCCCGATGAGGTCAGCGAGGAGATCTGCCCGGAGTGCGGGCGGAACCTGGTGATCAAGTCCGGCCGGTTCGGACGCTTCCTGGCCTGCCCCGGGTATCCCGAGTGCAGCTTCACCATGCCGCTGGTGGTGGAGATGCCGGGCCGCTGCCCCAAGTGCGGCGGACGCATCATGAAGCGCACCGGCACCAGCAAAAAGACCGGCAAGCAGTATACCTACTACTGCTGCGAGCACACGAACAGCCGGGACGAGGCGGCCAGGTGCGACTTCATGACCTGGGACGTGCCGGTGAAGGACGATTGTCCGGTGTGCGGCCAGACCATGTTCAAGAAGGCCGGCAAGGGCTTCCGCAAGCCGTTTTGCATCAACCCTGACTGCGAGAACTTCCTTCCGGAGCACAAGCGGGGCTATCCCAAAAAGCCCGCGGCGGAGAAGCAGGAGGACGGTACGGCAGCGGAGAGCGCCGCAGCGGAGGAATCCGGCGCGAAGAAGACCGCCGGGAAAAAGACTGCGGAGAAAAAAACCACGGTCAAAAAGACTGCCGCCAAGAAGCCGGCGGCGAAAAAGACCATGAAAAAGAGCACGAAAACCACGGCGGAGACCGGCAGCCAGACGGACTGAGCCGGCCTGCCGGCAGAGCGGAGGAAATGATGGAAGTGACCGTAATCGGCGCGGGTCTGGCAGGCAGCGAGTGCGCCTGGCAGCTGGCCCGGCGGGGCGTCCGGGTGACGCTCCGGGAGATGAAGCCGGAAAAGCGCACCCCCGCCCACGTGACGGATGATTTCGCGGAGCTTTGCTGCTCCAACTCCCTGCGCAGCGACCAGCTGGAAAACGCGGTGGGCCTTTTGAAGGAGGAGCTGCGGCGGCTGGGGTCCCTGATCCTCCGCTGTGCCGATGAGACCCGGGTGGAGGCGGGCGGCGCCCTGGCGGTGGACCGCCACGGCTTTGCCGCCCTGGTGACGCAGCGCCTGCGCAGTCATCCCAACATCACCGTGGCGCCCGGCGAGGTGACGGAGATCCCCGAGGGGGAGGTGGTGATCGCCAGCGGCCCCCTGACCTCCGACGCCCTGGCGGAGAAGCTCCAGGCGCTCTTGGGAGAGGACAGCGATCTCCACTTCTACGACGCGGCGGCGCCGCTGGTGTCCGCCGAGAGCGTGGACATGGACAAGGCCTGGATGGGCTCCCGGTACGGCAAGGGCACGGCGGACTACGTGAACTGCCCCATGACGGAGGCGGAGTACGACGCGTTCTGGCAGGCCCTCACCACCGCCCAGGAGGCGGAGGTCCACGGCTTTGAGGACAAGAAGGTGTTCGAGGGCTGCATGCCCGTGGAGGTGATGGCCCGCCGGGGCCACGATACGCTCTGCTACGGCCCCCTGAAGCCCCGGGGGCTGACGGACCCCCGCACCGGGAAAGAGCCCTACGCCGTGGTGCAGCTGCGGCGGGACAACGCCCAGGGCAGCGTGTACAATCTGGTGGGCTTCCAGACCCACCTGCGCTTTCCGGAGCAGAAGCGGGTCTTTTCCATGATCCCCGCCCTCCACGACGCGGAATTCCTGCGCTACGGCGTCATGCACCGCAACACCTTTTTGAATTCCCCCCGGCTGCTGGACCGGTACTACCGGCTCAAATCCTGCCCCCGGATCTCCTTCGCCGGCCAGATGACCGGCGTGGAGGGGTATGTGGAGTCCGCGGCCAGCGGCTTTCTGGTGGGGGTGGAGACCGCCCGGCGCCTTCAGGGGCTGCCCCCGGTGGACTTTCCCCGGGAAACGGCCATCGGCGCTTTGGGGCTGTATGTGTCCAACCCCACCGTGGCGTCCTTCCAGCCCATGAACATCAACTTCGGCATCATGCCGCCCCTGGACCACCGGGTCAAGGGGAAGCGGAATAAAAACGCGGAGCTGTCGGCACGGTCCCTGGCCGTCATCGGCGCTTTGCAGAAGGAGGTCCTTCCATGAAGATCATCGTAGACGCAATGGGCGGCGACAACGCCCCCCAGGCCCTGGTCCAGGGCGCGCTGGAGGCCCACAGGCTCCACGGGGTGGAGATCATCCTGGTGGGCCGGGCGGAGGAGGTGCTGCGGGCCGTGGAGGCCTGCGGTGAAAAGACCCTGCCCGCCGGTGTGGAGGTCCGGGACGCCCGGGAGGTGGTGGAGATCGCCGACGATCCCGCCACGGCTTTCAAGGTGAAGAAGGATTCCTCCCTCACCGTGGGACTGACCCTTTTGAAGGAGGGGGCGGGAGACGCCTTCGCCTCGGCCGGGTCCACCGGCGCGCTGCTCTCCGGCGCCACGCTGCTGGTCAAGCGCATCCGCGGCATCCGCCGGGCGGCCATGGGGCCGGTGTTCCCCACCGCCGCGGGACAGGCCATCCTCTGCGACTGCGGCGCCAACGCCGAGTGCACACCGGAGTATCTGCTGCAGTTCGCGTATCTGGGCAGCTACTATGCCAAGCGGGTGCTGGGCGTGGCGGAGCCCCGGGTGGGCCTTCTGAACATCGGCGCCGAGGCGGAAAAGGGCGACACCCTGCGCCATGAGGCCTACGCCCTGCTCCGGGAGGCGGACGCGGCGGGCCGCATCCGCTTCGTGGGCAACATCGAGGCCAACACCGCCATGGAGGGCCAGGCCGACGTGGTGGTGGCCGACGGCTTTTCCGGCAACATCATGCTCAAGTGCATGGAGGGTACCAGCGGCTTTTTGCTGCACCAGCTCAAGTCTGTGTTTTTGTCCAGTCTCCTCACCAAGCTGGGGGCGCTGCTCGTCAAGAGGGACCTGGGCGCCCTGAAGAAAGAGCTGGATCCCCGGGAGAGCGGCGGGACCCCCTTCCTGGGCATCAGCCGCCCCGTCATCAAGGCGCACGGCTCCTCCGACGCCCGGGCGGTTTGCAATGCCATTCTCCGGGCCAAGGAGTATGCCGAAAGCGGATTCATCGCGGACGTGGAGGCCAATGCGGCGCTGATGCGGGTGGAGCGCCCGGCAGAAAAAGCGTAAACCCCCTTGACAGACGCGCGCCTCTTGCCGTATGATTACCCCAACAAGGACAACGAGTCAAGGAGTGAGGATCATGTCGGTGGAAGAGATCTTCCAGACCATGCGGGATCTGGTGGCGGAGCAGTTCGCTCTGGAGCCGGATGAGGTGACCATGGATACGGACTTTGACCGGGACCTGGGCGCCGACTCCGTGGATGTGGTGGAGCTGGTCATGGCCATGGAGGAGGAGTTCGAGATCGGGGAGATCCCGGAGGAAGAACTGGGCGCTCTGAAGACTGTGGGCGACGCGGTGAACTACATCGCCGGAAAGCAGAAATAAACACGAAAGGGAAGCCCCGCGATGGCGCGGGGCTTCCTTTTGGAGAGGACCGTCATGGAGGAACTGGAACAAAAACTCAATTACGTCTTTCACAACCCCGCGCTGCTCAGCGAGGCCCTCAGCCACAGCTCCTACGCCAACGAGCACCGCTCCGCCCACCTGCACAGCAACGAGCGGCTGGAGTTTCTGGGGGATTCCGTGCTGGGATTCGTGACGGCGGAATTCCTCTTTGCCCAGCATCCGGACCTGCCGGAGGGGGACCTCACCCGCATCCGGGCGGCGCTGGTGTGCGAACAGAGCCTCTATGAGGTGGCCCGGAAGCTGGACCTGGGCCGGTATCTGAAGCTGGGCCGGGGCGAGGAGGCCGGCGGCGGCCGTCAGCGCACCTCCATCCTGGCCGACGCCACGGAGGCGGTGTTCGCCGCGGTGTACCTGGACGGCGGCATTGCCGCCGCCTCGGCGCTGATCCACCGCTGCCTGCTGGACGCGGAGAAGGAGGAGGTGGTGGAGGAGCGCCGCCGGGACTACAAGACCACCCTCCAGGAGCTGGTGCAGCGGCAGGCGGATCAGGTGCTCACCTACCGCATGGCCGGAGAGCAGGGGCCGGACCATGCCAAGACCTTCCTGGCGGAGGTGCTGCTCAACGGGGGGCTGCTGGGCGGCGGCAGCGGCCACAGCAAAAAGGAGGCCGAGCAGGCCGCGGCCCGGGCCGCCCTGGAAAAGCTGACGGAAAAGTGAACGAACCCGGCGGGACCGCCTGTGCGGCGGTCCCGCCGTTTTGTTCGCCGCGCGCAAATAGAGCTGGAATTTGCCAAGCCGGCATGATATAGTATCTATGTATGCAAATTTCTTCGAGATCCAATGAAAAGGAGCGTGAGTGCAATGTCTTTGCTCTCTTCGGTTCTGCTTGGCCTGATCCAGGGCGTGGCGGAATTTCTGCCCATCTCCAGCTCCGGCCACCTGGCCATCGCGGAGCATCTGCTCTCTTCCGGGGCCGTGGAGGTGCCTGGCTTTTACGATGTGCTGCTGCACCTGGGCACGCTGATCGCTGTGTTCGTGGCCTACTGGCGGGATATCCGGGACATGATCGCGGAGCTGGTGAGCGGCACCCGGGACCTGGTTCGGGGCACCACTCCCACCCCCGTGCCGCCCGCCCGGCGGATGATCCTGCTGATCATCGTGGGCACGCTGCCGTTGTTTGCGGTGCTGCCGGTAAGGGATTTTGTGGAGGGATTGGGTGAGAACCTCTACTTCATCGCCGCCGCCCTGGCGGTCACCGGCTGCCTGCTCTTTGTCAGCGACCGGGTGCGCAAGGGCCATAAAACGGAAAGGTCCGCCACGCTGCTGGATGTGCTGCTGGTGGGCGTGGCTCAGGGCATCGCCACCTGCCCCGGCATCTCCCGCTCCGGCACCACCATCACCGCCGGGTGCTTCCTGGGCTTTGACCGGAAGTTCGCCGTGCGCTTTTCCTTCCTCATGTCCATCCCCGCCATCCTGGGGGCCAACATCCTGAGCCTGAAGGACGCCGTGGAGGCCGGGATCATCTGGGCCGATGTGCCGGTGTACATCGTGGGCGTGGCCGTGGCGGCGGTGGTGGGATACCTTTGCATCCGGCTGCTGCGGATGATCGCCGACAAGGGCCGCTTCGGCTGGTTCGCTTATTACTGCTGGGCTGCCGGCGCGCTGACGCTGGTGCTGGCGCTGCTGGGCAAATGACCGTTTCCATGGAGGTATGACCGTGGCATCCACGACACGAAAGAAATCCACCGCAACCAAAAAAAGCGGCGGCTCCGGCCGTTCCGCCAGAGGGCGGCAGCCCCAGAAGCGCCCCATCCGCCGGGAGGTGGGGGGCGCGGTGCTGCTGGTTCTGACGCTGTGCGTTCTGGTGAGCTATCTGGGCATCAGCGCCATTTTCATCGACTGGCTGGCAAACTTCCTCAAGGGCCTGCTGGGCTATGGCTACTGGCTCTCCGGCCCGGCGCTGCTGCTGGCGGGGGTGGTGCTGCTGCGGCACCGCGGCCGCCCCGTGCAGCTGCGGGTGACCTGCGCGCTGCTGCTGCCGGTGTTCTTCGGCGCGGCGGCGCACCTGTTGCTGTGCCGGGAGGATTACACGCCTTCCATCGCCATTTTGCGGGATCTGTGGCTCTCCGGCCGGGGCATGATCTCCGGCGGCGCCCTCTCCGGCGCGCTGGCGGAGGGCTTTGCAGCGGTGTTCTCGCCGCTTGCCTCCGTCATCCTCTTTGTGGTGGTGCTGGTGGTGCTGGCCATGGCGGCGCTGCACCTGACCCCGGCGGCCTTGCTGGAAAAGCTCCGCCAGCGGGTGCGCTACCAGGAGGAGCCGGAGCGTCCCGCTGCCCCGGAGCCGCCGTCCCGCCGCCGGGGCGGCGAGGCTCCCCGGCCTCAGATCGACTTCGCCCTGGACGACGCGCCGGCTGCCCAGCCCGCTGTTCCCGCCATCCCCGCCCAGCCCGCGCGGGAGGGCCGGTTCACCGGCTTCTTCCGGCACAAGGCCGAGGGCCAGCAGACCCCGGACCAGGTCCTGACGGAGCAGACGGGGACCGCTCCGGCGGCCGCCCCGGCGCGCTGCGCTCCCGCCCCGGAGCCGGTGCCCGCGTCCCCCGCGCCGGAGCCGGTGCGGGAGCCCTCCGCGCCGGAGGCCGCCGTTCCCGTCCAGGACGCCTCTCCCCGGAAGGAAAAGCGGGACACCGCCCGGGAGGTGGCCGAGCAGACCGCCGCCGTCACCGCCGAGATCCAGCAGAAGCTGGAGACGGAGGAGAACGCCTACCGCTATCCTCCCATCACGCTGCTGCATGAAAACCGCAGCGAAAACCACGTGGAGGCCGGGGCGGAGCTGCGCAACAACTCCCGCCGTCTGGCGGAGACCCTCACCAGCTTCGGCGTGGACGCCACCGCCGGAGACGTGATCCACGGTCCCTCCGTCACCCGGTACGAGTTCGTGCTGGACCAGGGCGTCAAGCTCAGCAAGATCACCAACCTGGCCGACGATATCGCTCTGGCCCTGGGCGCCACCGGCGTGCGCATCGCCCCCATCCCGGACAAGATCTCCGTGGTGGGCATCGAGGTGCCCAACAAGTCCGTGACGCCGGTGCTGATCCGGGACGTCATCGAATCCCGGGAGTTCACCGAGCACCCCTCCCGCGTGGCCTTCGCCCTGGGCCGGGACATCGGCGGCCGCAACGTCATCGGCAACATCGAAAGGCTGCCCCACGTGCTCATCGCCGGTACCACCGGCTCCGGCAAGTCCGTGTGCACCAACTCCCTCATCATCAGCCTGCTCTACAAATCCACCCCCGATGAGGTGCGCTTCATCATGGTGGACCCCAAGATGGTGGAGCTGGCTCCCTACAACGGCATTCCCCATCTGCTGATCCCGGTGGTGACGGATCCCAAGAAGGCCGCCGGCGCGCTGCAGTGGGCGGTGTTCGAGATGATGAAGCGGTACAAGACCTTCTCCGAGCACGGCGTGAAGAAGCTGGAGGAGTTCAACAAGCTGGCCCGGACCCGGGAGGACCTGGAGACCATGCCCGCCGTGGTGGTGGTTATCGACGAGCTGGCGGACCTGATGCTGGTGGCCGCCAAGGAGGTGGAGGAATCTATCTGCCGGGTGGCCCAGATGGGCCGCGCCGCCGGCGTGCACCTGGTCATCGCCACCCAGCGGCCCTCCGCCGACGTCATCACCGGCCTCATGAAGGCCAACATCCCCAGCCGCATCGCCTTCGCCGTGGCCTCCTCCCTGGAGTCCCGGATCATTCTGGACACCACCGGCGCGGAAAAGCTGGTGGGCAAGGGTGACATGCTCTACGCCCCCCTGGGCGGCGGCAAGCCCACCCGGGTCCAGGGCTGCTTCATCTCCCCGGAGGAGATCGAGGAGGTGGTGGCCTTCGTCAAGGAGAGCGGCGAGGCTCAGTATTCCGACGAGGTCATCGCCAAGATCGAAGAGTCCCTGCAGGAGAAGGAGAAGGGCGGCAAGTCCGCCGCCTCCGGCGCGTCCGATCCCTCCGACGAGGAGGGGGACGAGCTGCTGCCCGCCGCCGTGGAGGTGGTGCTGGAGACGGGACAGGCCTCCGTGTCCATGCTGCAGCGGCGGCTGAAGCTGGGCTACTCCCGCGCCGCCCGTCTGGTGGACCAGATGGAGGAGCGGGGCATCGTGGGCCCCTTCGAGGGCTCCAAGCCCCGGCAGCTGCTCATCACACGGGCCCAGTGGCAGGAGCTGCAGATGGGTGCTTCCGGCAGCGGCGATGAGCCGCCCTTCCCGGTCTCCGACGGGGAGGACCTGTGAGAATTTTGAAAAAGGAGCGGCTTGCCGTTCCTTTTTCTCATACCCCCCTATGCGAAAAACGGTTGACATCTTGAAAAACCGTGATACAATAAAGGCTACCGGCGGCGTGCCGGGTAGTTTGCGGGGCGCGGCCCCGCGGTACATATCATGAATGTTTTGATTGGAGGCCACAACCATGAAATTTTCCCGCAAGGTCGAGGTGTGCGGACTGTCCCCTGTCCGGAAGTTTTACCCCTGTGAGGTGGCGGCAGCGGCACGGGGCATCCAGGTCCACCACCTGAACATCGGCCAGCCGGACATCGAGACCCCCGAGGTGTTCTTCGACGCCGTCCGGAACTTTGAGGATAAGGTTGTGGCATACGCCCCCGCCCCCGGCATCCCCGCGTTTCTGGAGGCGGTCCGGGACTACTATCAGCGCCTGGGCTGTGAGATCAGCTGCGACGACATCCTGGCCACCTTCGGCGGCAGCGAGGCGCTGCAGATGATCATGAGCTGCATCCTGGACGACGGCGACGAGGTGCTGGTGCCGGAGCCCTACTATCCCAACTACGACACCTTCATCCGCATCACCGGCGGCGTGATCCGGCCCATCCCCACCACGGCGGAGGAGAGCTATCACTACGCCGACCGCAGCCGCATCGAGCCCCTCATCAACGAGCACACCCGGGCCATCCTCATCACCAACCCCGGTAATCCCACCGGCGTGGTGCTCAGCGAGGAGGAGCGGCGGACCATGGTGGACATCGCCAAGGAGCATGACCTGTTCCTCATCAGCGACGAGGTCTACCGGGAGATCGTCTACGGCGGCCGGCGGGTGTCCACCATGCTGGAGTACGACGACGCGGCGGAGAATATCGTGGTGGTGGACTCCGTGTCCAAGCGTTTTTCCGCCACCGGCACCCGGGTGGGCACCCTGGTGACCCGGAACAAGCAGCTGATCCTGGAGGCGTCCAAGCTCTGCCAGAGCCGGCTGTGCATCGCCACGCTGGAACAGGCCGGCGCCGCCGCCATGTACAATCTCCTCAAGTCCGATTATTACGCCGACGTGCTGTCCCAATATGAGCAGCGCAAGGATATGCTGGTGGAGAGTCTTTCCAAGCTCCCCGGGGTCACCTTCAACTCCCCTGAGGGCGCGTTCTACATCATGGCCACGCTCCCGGTGGACGACGCGGAGAAGCTGCAGTACTTCCTGCTGGAGGAGTTCGACGACCAGGGCGAGACGGTGATGTTCACCCCCGCCGAGGGCTCCTATTCCAATCCCGCCGACGGCCGCAACAAGATCCGCATCGCCTACGTCACCAACCCCGCGGACATCGCCCGGGGCGTGGAGATCCTGGGCCGGGGCATTGAGGCGTACAACGCCCGGAAGGCCTGAGCATGATCCGGCACATCGTGATGTGGAAGTTCTGCCCCGGCACGGAGGCGGAGCAGGCGGCCTTCCTGGAGGGGCTGCGGGGCCTCATGGGCGTGGTGCCCCAGCTGCGCCGCTGCGAGGTGGCCCGAAACGTGGGAGCGGGCAGCTACGACGCCGTGCTCCTCAGCGACTTTGATTCCCTGGAGGATCTGGCGGCCTACAAGGCCGATCCCCGGCACCAGGCGGTGTCCGCCCTGTGCAAGTCTATCCGGACGGACCGGGCGGCCGTGGACTACGAATACTGAACGGCATGCGCCGGAGACCCGCAGGGTCTCCGGCGCATCATGCGTCATGTCTCGCTTCCGTCCCACCGGCACCGGTCCAGATCCACCGTCCCGTCGGGGCGGAAAGGGACGCCCTCCGCTTCCAGCAATGTCCGCTGGGTGCCGGGGGCATGGACGTCGAAGCAGGGCTTCGTGCATCCCAACCGGTCCACCACCCGGTGGCAGGGGACAGTGCTGTCCCGGCAGGCGGAGAGGGCATAGCCCACCATCCGGGCCCGGCGCGGGAAACCTGCCAGGGCGGCGATCTGACCATAGGTGGCGGTACGGCCCGGGGGGATGCGCCGCACGACGCCGTACACCGCCGCGAAGGTCCCGCTCATCGCTCCCGCACCTCATAGAGGTCCGTGCGCCGGGCGGAGAGGATGGGCAGCTGGCGGCGCACGTCGTCGATGCGTCCCAGGTCCAGGTCCGCGTAGAGTACGGCGGGCTCCGCCCCCGCCCGGCACAGCACCGTGCCCCAGGGATCGGATGCCAGGGAGTTGCCGTAGGCCACATAGGAGGCGCTCTCGTCCCGGGCGGGAGAGACGCCCACAACAAAGCACTGGTTGTCCACCGCCCGCTGGCGCAGCAGCAGTTCCCAGTGGGCGGGACCGGTGGTCATGTTGAAGGCGGCGGGGACGAAGATCACCCGGGCGCCCCGCAGGCACATGCACCGGGCCAGCTCCTCGAAGCGCAGGTCGAAGCAGATGCAGAGCCCCATGGTGCCGAACTTTGTCTCAAAGGTGGTGACGGCGCTGCCGGGAGAGAGGGTGTCGGACTCCAAAAAGCGCTGGCCGCCGGGAATGTCGATGTCGAAGAGGTGGGCCTTGCGGTGGCGGGCCAGCCGCCGGCCGTCGGGGCCGTAGACGAAGCTGGTGTTGTAGACCTTTCCCTCTGAAAGCTCCGGGATGGAGCCGCCCACCACGTACAGCCCACGGGCCGCCGCCGTCTCAGAAAGAACGGTCTGCACGGGGCCGCCTTCCTCCTCGCCGTAGGCGCGGAAGCAGTCGTTGCGGTAGGGGCAGCAGAACATCTCCGGCAGCACTGCCACCTGTGCGCCGTGGTCCGCCGCCTCATGAAGCTGCCGGACGGCGGTGCGTACGTCGGACTGCTTGTCTCCGGTGACGGGCATCTGAATGAGCGCTGTGCGCATGAAGATCCCTCCTTTTCTTCCAGTGTACCACCCGGGGAAGGGAGGAGCAACGGAAAAAAATCCGGATTTCCTCGGATATCCCCTTGACAAATGGAAAAAATCTGTGTATAGTTGCCCGGTAGAAAAGGGAGTAGCTGGCACAGAAATGTGTATCCGCTGGCGTCAATACGGGCTTCGGCTCCGCTACGGATTGAAACGGCGAGACTTTTGTATCAATGCAGGGCATTGGCGCAAAAGTCTCGCCGTTTTTGCGCGTTTGCCGAAAGGAGAGAGCTGCAATGGAAAAAGGGATTTGGCAAAAGAGCAGAGTGGAGCTGCTGCGGGATCTTGCCTGCGGCGACGGAGGGCTCAGCGGGGAGGAGGCCGCCCGGAGGCTGGCGCAGTACGGTCCCAATGAGCTGCAGTCCGGGAAGCGCAAGAGCGTGGCGCGGATCTTCCTGGAGCAGTTCGCGGACTTTCTGGTGGTGATTTTGATCCTGGCGGCGCTGGTGTCCGCGGTGCTGGGGGATGTGGAGAGCATGGCGGTCATCCTGGCGGTGATCACCATGAACGCCGTGCTGGGCACGGTGCAGACGGTGAAGGCCGCCGCCTCTTTGGACAGTCTCAAGCAGATGTCCGCCCCCACCGCCAAGGTGCTGCGGGACGGACGGGTGGTCCAGATCCCGGGGCGGGAGGTGGTGCCCGGCGACGTGGCGGTGCTGGAGGCGGGAGACTTCGTATGCTCCGACGGACGGCTGCTGGAGTGCGCCAGCCTCAAGTGTGCCGAGAGCGCCCTCACCGGCTAGAGCCTGCCGGTGGAAAAGCAGACGGCGGAGATCCCCGGAGACGCGCCTCTGGGAGACCGGACCAACATGGTGTTTTCCGGCAGCTTCGTCACGTACGGCCGGGCGAAGTTTCTGGTGACGGGCACCGGCATGGATACGGAGATGGGCCGCATCGCCGCCCTGCTCAAGAGCACGGAGGAGAAAAAGACGCCGCTGCAGGTCAGTCTGGACCAGTTCGGCCGCAAGCTCTCCATCGGCATTTTGATTCTGTGCGGCATCCTGTTCGCCGTCAGTGTGCTGTGGCGGCGGGAGGATGTGATGAACGCCTTCCTCTTTGCCGTGGCATTGGCGGTGGCGGCCATCCCGGAGGCCCTCTCCTCCATCGTCACCATCGTGCTCTCCTTCGGCACCCGGAAGATGGCCCGTGAGAACGCCATCATCCGCAAGCTCCAGGCGGTGGAGGGCCTGGGCAGCGTGTCGGTGATCTGCTCCGACAAGACCGGCACCCTGACCCAGAACAAGATGACGGTCCAGAAGCTCTACACCGGCGGGCGGATCATCTCCGCCGGGGAGGCGGACTTCCACGACGCGCTGCAGGAACCGCTGCTGCGCACGGCGCTTTTGTGCAGTGACGCCACCGTCAACGAAAGCGGCGAGGTGGGCGATCCCACGGAGGTGGCGCTGGTGCGGCTGGGGGAGGCGTACGGCGTCGACGAGGAGGAGACCCGCCGCCGCTGGCCCCGTCTCACGGAGATCCCCTTCGACTCCGACCGGAAGATGATGACCACGGTGCACCGGTTCTCCGGCGGACTGATGATGGTGACCAAGGGCGCCGTGGACGTGCTGCTGGACCGCAGCGACATCTCGCCGGAGGAGCGGGCGGAGGTGGAGCGGGTGAACGAGAGGTTCTCCCAGGAGGGGCTGCGGGTGCTGGCCTTTGCCTGCCGCCCGGTGGACAGCACCGCCGTCACGCTGGATGACGAGGACCACCTGACCTTCCTGGGTGTGGTGGCTATGATGGATCCGCCCCGGGAAGAGTCCAAGGCCGCCGTGGCGGAGTGCATCGCCGCCGGCATCCGGCCCATCATGATCACCGGCGACCACAAGGTCACCGCCTCCGCCATCGCCCGGGAGATCGGCATTCTGACTCCCGGTACGCAGGCGGTGGAGGGAGCCGTGCTGGACGGCATGAGCGATGAGGAGCTGCGGGAGTTTGTCCCCGGGGTGTCCGTGTACGCCCGGGTATCCCCGGAGCACAAGATCCGCATCGTCCGGGCCTGGCAGGACCGGGGATGCCTGGTGGCCATGACCGGCGACGGCGTCAACGACGCCCCGGCCCTGAAGCAGGCGGACATCGGCGTGGCCATGGGCATTACCGGCACGGAGGTGGCCAAGGATGCCGCCGGCATGGTGCTGACGGATGACAACTTCGCCACCATCGTTCAGGCGGTGAAAAACGGCCGCAACGTATACGCCAACATCCAGCGGGCCATCCAGTTCCTGCTCTCCGGCAACGCCGCGGGCATTCTGACGGTGCTCTACGCGTCGCTGATGAACCTGCCGGTGCCCTTCGCAGCGGTGCACCTGCTGTTCATCAATCTGCTGACGGACTCTCTGCCCGCCATTGCCCTGGGGCTGGAGCCCCACACCGATGCGGTGATGCACCAAAAGCCCCGCCCCCGGAACGAGGGCCTCCTCACCCGTTCCTTCCTCACCAGCGTGGTGGCGGAGGGGCTGGTCATTGCCGCGGCCACCATCACCGCCTTCCATCTGGGCCTGCGGGAGAGTGCCGCCGTGGGCAGCACCATGGCGTTTGCCACGCTGTGCCTGGCCCGCCTTTTCCACGGGTTCGACTGCAAGGCCCCGGAGCCGGTGATCCTGACCCGGCGGTTCTGGAACAACCGCGCGCTGCTGGCGGCCTTCGCCGTGGGCGCGGTGCTGCTGGGATCGGTGCTGGCGGTGCCGGTGCTGCGGCCGCTGTTCGAGGCAGCCGCTCTCTCCGGCGCGCAGGCGCTGTGGATCGTGGGGCTGGCCTTTGGGTCCATGCTGGTGATTCAGCTGCTCAAAGCCCTGCGCACCCGGCGGTAAGACGCCTTTCCGGAAAACCGGGACCGAAAGCGGTCCCGGTTTTTTTCACATTTGGACATCGGGCCAAAAGAGAGGCTTTTCTTTTCCGGGAGATCCGGTTATAATGGCGAAAAGGAGAGATGCGGAATGATTCTGTCCACTCTGTGCTATCTGGAGCGGGAAGGCCAGTATCTGATGCTCCACCGGGTCAAGAAGGAGGGCGACGCCAACCGCGACAAGTGGATCGGCGTGGGCGGCAAGTTCCAGGAGGGGGAGAGTCCCGAGGACTGCCTTCTGCGGGAGACCTGGGAGGAGACGGGGCTGACGCTGACGGAGTACCGCTGCCGGGGGCTGGTGACCTTTGTGTCCGACCGGTGGCCCACGGAGTACATGCACCTCTTCACCGCCACCGCCTGGACCGGCACACCCCACCCCTGCGACGAGGGAGAACTGGCCTGGATCGGGAAGCGGGCGCTGCGGGCGCTGCCCATGTGGGCGGGGGACCGGATCTTCCTGGACCTGCTGGAGCGGGACGCGCCCTTTTTCTCATTGAAGCTGCGCTACCGGGGAGAGGAGCTGGAGGAGGCCGTGCTGGACGGGCGTCCCCTGGCTCTGGACTGACGGAGCGGACCCACACGGGCTGGTGCGGCCCGCGTACCATCGGATCGGAGGAGTTGCCATGAGCGGGACGATACTGCTGTTCGGCTTTGATTCGCTGCTGACCATTCTGGCGCTGGAGGCCGCTGTGGGCCCTCTGGGCGGAGAGGTGATCCCCGTGGCAAGGGGAGACTACAACAAGCCCCTGGCGGTGCTGGCGGGGATGGATGCCGAGGAGACCCCCGGCCTGCCCTACGCCGGCGGCCCCCTGGGGGGGCGGATGGTGGTGCTGTGCGGCCTGGACCGGAAGCTGGAGGAGCTGCTGCCCGCCCTGGCCCGGGCGGGGGCGGGGCCGGACTGCCTGAAGGCGGTGCTGACGCCTTACAACCGCGGCTGGACGCCCATCCGGCTGCACGCGGAGCTGCTGCGGGAGCGGCAGGCCATGCAGGGCAGGTGAGGGGATGCGCATTTTGATCTCAGCCTGCCTTCTGGGCTGCCGCTGCCGGTACGACGGGGCGTCCAAGCGCCACCCGCTGGTCCAGGCTTTGGCGGCGCGCCACGAGCTGGTGCCGGTGTGCCCCGAGCAGCTGGGCGGGCTGCCTACGCCCCGGGTACCTGCGGAGCGGAAGGGGGACCGGGTGGTGACAGCGGCGGGAGCCGACGTCACGGAGCAGTACCGCCGGGGGGCGGAGGAGGCGTGGCGGCTTTATGAGGCGCTGGGCTGCGATGCGGCGGTGCTGAAGGAGCGCAGCCCCTCCTGCGGCTGCGGGGCGGTGTACGACGGCACGTTTTCCGGCACCCTCACGGCGGGGGACGGGGTCACGGCGGCGCTGCTGCGGCAGCGGGGCGCGGCGGTGTACGGCGAGTCCCGGCTGGAGTCTCTGGTGAAAACGGAAACAGTGAGTTGACGGTTTTCCACAAAAAAGCGAGGGGATTTTTGTCGGCTGTTGTGGAAAACCTGCCTTGCAAAGCACGGGGGCATTCTGTATAATAGGGCAAAATAACGAGAGGGGGAGCCGGTATGCTGCGGATGATGAGTAACGAGCTGACGGTCCTCTCTTCTTATTTTTCCTGACACTGCCGGCATGGGTGCCGGTATTTTTTTTGCCCCATTGCGGGCACTACGGAGAGGAGATATCATATGAAAGAGACGACATCCGCGCAGCCCATCCGGGACGCCCGGGTCCTGGGCGTCCCCAAGATGCTGATCCTGGGATTGCAGCACATGTTCGCCATGTTCGGCGCCACGGTGCTGGTGCCGATCCTGGTGAATACCTACGGCCTGCCCCTGAATATCCAGACCACATTGTTCTTTGCTGGAATCGGTACGCTGTTTTTCCATATCTGCACAAAGCTGAAGGTGCCGGCTTTCTTGGGATCTTCCTTTGCGTTTCTGGGCGGCTTTTCCGCCATGGGCGCCATGGACAGCGGCATCTATGCCGCCATGGACGGCGCGGAGAAGCTGCAGTACGCCTGCGGCGGCATCGTGGTGGCCGGCCTTTTGTACGTGGTGCTGGCCGGCATCATCAAGGTGGTGGGCGTGCATAAGGTGATGCACTTCCTGCCCCCGGTGGTCACCGGCCCCATCATCATCCTCATCGGATTGCACCTGGCCCCCTCCGCCGTGTCCACCGCCTCCACCGGCGGGTGGCTGGCCATCGTGCCATGGCCATCATCGTGGCGGCCAATATCTGGGGCAGGGGCATGATTAAAATCATCCCCATCCTGCTGGGCGTGGTGGGGGCCT
>CALWXI010000169.1 GCA_944385455.1 uncultured Oscillospiraceae bacterium
GGTGGGACCGGAGACCATCCGGAAGTCGTGGATGCTGATGTCGTCGTCGATGCAGTGGACCAGATCCGCCACCCGGCGGCGGGTCTGGTTGGTGAGGGTGTCGTCGGTGACCACCGGGTCCATGTGGATCACGGCGTCGCAGCCCAGCTTCTCCCGCAGCTCCTTTTCCACGTTGTCGATCTCGTCGTGGAGCTCCAGCACGTTGCGGTCGGCGGGCACCTCCGCGTGGAGGGAGATCATCACCCGGCCGGGGCCGTAATCGTGGACGATGAGGTCGTGGATGCCGATGACCGCCGGATGGGCCAGCACCAGGTCCCGGATCCGGGCGACGAACTCGTGGGTGGGAGGCACTCCCAGCAGGGGGTCCAGGGTGTCCTTGGCGGCCCGGAGACCGGACCAGAGGATGAAGAGGGCCACCAGGATGCCGCACCAGCCGTCGATGCGCAGATGGGCGAAGTGGCCCGCCAGGGTGGCCGCCAGCACGGCGGCGGTGGCGGCGCAGTCGCTGAGGGAGTCGGCGGCGGTGGCCAGCATGGCCGGGGAGTCCAGCTTTTTCCCCAGGCGGCGGTTGTAGAAGGTCATGTACAGCTTCACGGCGATGGAGGCGCACAGGATGGCCAGCACCAGCGGCGAGGCGGTCACCGGCTCCGGATGGAGGATCTTCTCCGCGGAGGATTTGGCCAGCTCCACGCCCATCAGGAGGATCAGCACCGACACCGCCAGCCCCGAGAGATACTCCAGGCGGCCGTGGCCGAAGGGGTGGTGGACGTCGGGCTTCTGCCCCCCCAGCTGGAAGCCCAGCAGCGTCACGAAGGAGCTGCCCGCGTCGGAGAGGTTGTTGAAGGCGTCGGCGGTGATGGCGATGGAGCCGGAGAGGAGCCCGGCGAAGAATTTTCCGGCGAAGAGCAGCGCGTTGAGGAGGATGCCCACCGTGCCGCACAGCGTGCCGTAGGCCCGGCGGACGTCCGCGTCCGTCCGGCCCTCGGGACGGATGAAAAGCTTTGCCAGCAGGGAGATCATGAAGGTCCCTTCCTTTCTTGCGGAACAGCGGCCCCGAAGGGCCGCGTGCTCAGTCTATGCCGCCGGAGGCGGAGAGATGCCCTCACCGGCCGGGGATCACCAGCTTCATGCGGCAGCAAAGGTCGTCCAGATCCCGGTCCGTGGCGGCGGGGATGCGGAGCTTGGCCCCGCAGTCGCGGCAGATGAGGTCCACGGCGGAGCGGCGGATCTCCATGCCGTAGCGGCCGGAGCCGCAGGCGCAGGTGATGCCGCCGGGCCGGGCGGCGATGTCCCGCAGCTCCGAGAGCACCTCGTACATGATGACGCTGTCGGCGAAGGCCTGGGGATCGTCGGTTTGCTGCTTCTCCTTCTCCGCCAGGATGGAAAGCTCCCGCAGGTGCTGCTCCACCACCCCCTCGGGGCCGATGAAGCAGGAAAACTGCTTGGTCCGGGCGCAGCCCAGGGCCGTTGCGCCCCGGAGCATCCGCTCCGGCGGGCACACGGAGGCGTGGACCTCGCCGCACAGGCCGCAGGGGACGCTGAGGCGGTAGTTCCGGCCGTCGTAGGAGGTGCGCAGCACGCTCCCGCCGCACTCGCAGGCGATCTCCGCGTCGGAGGCCTCCAGGGCGAAGATGGAGCGGGTGCCCATCACCGGCCTGCCGCACCGGGGGCAGAGATATCCGAAGGTCCGCATTTCCTCAGACATGATGACTCCCTCGTTTCCATGGAATTTGAACCTTTTTATTTTATCACAGCACGGCGCGCTTGTCCAGCCCGTCCGCCGGGGCGGTTGAAGCTCCGGCGGCGGTGTGGTACAATGAAGCCATTACGGAAAAGGAGGGCGCGCCATGACCGTCACCGGCCGCTTCGCCCCGTCCCCCAGCGGGCGGATCCACCTGGGGAATCTCTTCTGCTGCCTTTTGGCCTGGCTCTCCGCCCGGAGCCGGGGCGGGCGGATGGTGCTGCGCATCGAGGATCTGGACACTGCCCGGTGCCCGGCCCGGTACGTCGTGCAGATGATCGAGGATCTCCGGTGGCTGGGGCTGGACTGGGATGAGGGACCCCTCCGGGGCGGGCCCTGCCCGCCCTACTGGCAGAGCCGCCGGACAAAGTTCTATCAGGCGGCGCTGGAGCGCCTCACGGAGAGGGGGCTGGTGTATCCGTGCTTCTGCACCCGGGCGGAGCTCCATGCCGCCAGCGCTCCCCACCGGACCGACGGTCAGACGGTGTACCCCGGCACCTGCCGCCATCTCACGCCGGAGGAGGCGGCCCGCCGGGCCCTGACCCGTGCCCCGGCGCTGCGGCTGAAGGTGGACGGCGCGGAGCGCGGCTTCACCGACGGCCACATGGGCGCCGTCCGGGGACGGCTGGACGAGGACTGCGGGGATTTTCTGCTGCGCCGGTCCGACGGGATGTTCGCCTACCAGCTGGCGGGGGTGGTGGACGACGCCGCCATGGGCGTGACGGAGGTGGCCCGGGGGGCGGACCTGCTGGACTCCACCCTCCGCCAGCTCTATCTCTATGAGCTGCTGGACCTGCCCGCCCCCTCCTTCATCCACGCGCCGCTGCTGCTGGACAGCCGGGGGCGGCGTCTTTCCAAGCGGGACGCCGACGCCGGGCTGGAGGTCCTCCGGGACCGCATGACGCCGGAGGAGATCCTGGGGCGGCTGGCGTACCTCGCCGGGTTCCACCCCTCCGCCGCCCCGGCCCCGGCAAAGGCGCTGCTGGGGGAGTTCCAGTGGGACAAGGTGCCCCGTCAGGACATCCCCATCCCGGCCGGGCTTTTCGACTGACCTCCGGAAGCCCGCCCGCGCGGGGAAAACGCGCCGGACCGCAAAAGCGGTCCGGCGCGTTTCATCTGTTCCGGGAATGTCTATTCCGGCAGGCGGAGCTCCGGCAGGGTGACCTCCGGCATCAGCTCCCGGCTGATGACGGTGAGCATCTCCTCCAGCTTGGAGCACTCCTCCGGGGAGAAGCGGGCGGCCACCCGGTTCATCACCTCCACCAGATAGCCGGAGGAGATGTCGTAGTAGTCGATATATTTCTGGGTGACCTCCAGGTGATACTCCCGCCGGTCGTCCGGAGACTGGACCTTGCGGATGTAGCCCTTTTTCACCAGGCTGTTGACCTTGTAGGCGGCGTTGGGCGGCGAGATGCGCATGAAGGTGGCGAACTCGTTCACCGTGGGGCTGCCCAGGGCCTGGATGGTCTCCATGCAGAAGGTCTCCACCGTGGTGAGGCTGGCCTCCCGGTCCTGAAAGCGCCGGAAGATCTCCTGATAAAAATGCAGTTTGAATTTGGTATACACGTCGAAAAAAGCCTTGTTCAGCATCCGGTTCCCCCGCTTTCCCGTCCGGGCCCCGCCGGACACGGCGGCGCCCGGCGAAAAAGGCAAGTTATTCTGCGCTGACGGCAAAGGTCAGCTCCGCCGTGCAGGCCACCTCGCCGCCCACCACGGCGCGGCACTCCCCGATGCCCACGGGGCCGCGGCGCTTGGTCAGCACGCACTCCATCTCCAGGACGTCGCCGGGGATCACCTTGCGCTTGAAGCGGGCGTTCTTCACGCCGCCGAACAGGGCGATCTTGCCCTGGTTCTCCGGCAGGGAGAGGATGGCGACGGCGCCCACCTGGGCCATGGCCTCCAGGATCAGCACGCCCGGGAACACGTGCATCTGGGGAAAGTGCCCGCAGAACACCGGCTCGGCGGCGCTGACGCACTTGATGCCCTTGGCCCACTGGCCCGGCTCGTAGTCGGTGATGCGGTCCACCAGGGCGAAGGGATAGCGGTGGGGCAGGATCTGGGCGATCTGGTTGGAATTGAGTTCCATGATTACGCCTCCCATTTCTTGAAGAGCAGGCTGCCGTTGTGGCCGCCGAAGCCCAGAGAGTTGGACAGGGCGCAGCGCACGTCGGCGCTGCGGCCGGTGCCGGGCACCACGTCCAGGTCGCATTCGGGGTCGGGCACCTGGTAGTTGATGGTGGCGGGGATGAAGCCGTCGTGCAGGGTCAGCGCGGTGAAGACGGCCTCCACGGCGCCGGCGGCGCCCAGCATGTGGCCGGTCATGGACTTGGTGGAGCTCATGGCCAGCTCATAGGCGTGTTTCCCGAACACCGTCTTGACGGCGGCGGTCTCGCCGGCGTCGTTCAGGTGGGTGGAGGTGCCGTGGGCGTTGATGTAGTCCACGTCCTCCGGGGCCGCGCCGCCGTCCCGGAGGGCCATGGCCATGGCCTTGGCGCCGCCGCTGCCGTCGGGCAGGGGAGCGGTCATGTGGTAGGCGTCGCAGGTGGCGCCGTAGCCCGCCATCTCGGCGTAGATCCTGGCGCCCCGGGCCAGGGCGTGCTCCAGCTCCTCCAGCAGAAGGACGCCCGCGCCCTCGCCCAGCACGAAGCCGCTGCGCTGGGCGTCAAAGGGGATGGAGGCCCGGTTGGGATCCGCGGCCTGGGACAGCGCCTTCATGGAGGTGAAGCCGCCGATGGCCAGGGGGGTGACGCTGGCCTCGGTGCCGCCGCAGAGCATCACGTCGGCGTAGCCGTCCCGGATATAGTGGAAGGCGTCGCCCACGGCGTTGGTGCCGCCGGCGCAGGCGGTGACGGGGCAGGTGCACATGCCCTTGAAGCCGGTGTGGATGGCCACCTGGCCGGCGGCCATGTTGCAGATGCCGGTGGGGATGTAGAAGGGGGACACCCGGTCCCAGCCCTTCTCCTTGCCCTTGTCGTGCTCGGCCTCGGTGATGGAGAGGCCGCCGATGCCGCTGGAGATGATGACGCCGCAGCGGTCGGCGTCGGCCTTTTCGATGTCGAAGGCGGCGTCGGCCATGGCCTCCTTGGCGGCGGCCACGGCGAACTGGGTGAAGCGGCCCATGCGGCGGGCTTCCTGCCTGCCCAGCAGCGGCTCGGGATCAAAGCCCTTCACCTCGGCGGCCAGCTGCACCTTCATGCCGGCGGGGTCGAACTGGGTGATGGGCGCCACGCCGCACACGCCGTCCTTCACGGCCTGCCAGCTCTCGGGCGCGGTCAGGCCGACGGGCGTCACGGCGCCCAGGCCGGTGATGACGACTCTGCGTCGTTCCATAGGGATACCTCCTGTTAAGTCAGATGAGACGGGGGAGCGGACCGCTCCGCCCGGAAACTGTCACATGGCCATGCCGCCGTCCACGGCCAGCACCTGGCCGGTGACATAGGCGGCCTCGCCGCTGGCCAGGAAGGCCACCACCCGGGCCACGTCCTCCGGCGCGCCCAGGCGGCCCATGGGGATGGAGGCCAGGGTGGCGGTTTTGGCGGCTTCGGGCATGGCGGCGGTCATGTCGGTGTCGATGAAGCCGGGGGCCACGGCGTTGACGGTGACGCCACGGGAGGCCAGCTCCTTGGCCAGGGACTTGGTCATGCCGATGACGCCGGCCTTGCTGGCGGCGTAGTTCACCTGGCCGGCGTTGCCCCGCAGGCCCACCACGGAGCTGAGGTTCACGATGCGGCCGCAGCGCTGGCGCATCATCTGCCGGGCCACCGCCTTCATGCAAAGGAACGTGCCCTTGAGGTTGGTGGCGGTGACGGCGTCGAAGTCCTCCTCCTTCATGGTCATGAGGAGGCCGTCCCGGGTGATGCCGGCGTTGTTGACCAGGATGTCGATGCGGCCGAATCTGGCCACGGCGGCGTCCATCAGCTCCTTGACCTGGGCGGCGTCGGAGACGTCGCACTTCACGGCGAGGACCTGGGCGCCCAGGGCCTCGCAGGCCTTTGCCGTCTCTTCGGCGGCTGCGGCGTTGCCGGCGTAGCAGAGCACCACGTTGGCGCCGCCTTTGGCCAGCTCCAGGCACACGGCCCGGCCCAGGCCGCGGCTGCCGCCGGTGACCACGGCGGTCTGATCGGTAAAATTCATCGTTCGTTCTCCTTTACCACCTGCGCCAGAGCCTCCGCGTCCGCCACGGTCTCCACCGTGTAGACGGGCATCTCCGG